>JAESSZ010000859.1 GCA_016763875.1 Nannocystaceae bacterium | reverse complement strand
CTCGCGCTGGGAAACCACCACGCCGTGACGAGCGCGAGCACGGCCCACGTCCAGGGCCAGTGGCCTTCCACGAGCATCGGCAGGGACGGAAGGAGCGGGGGCACGGTCGCGCATAGCGTCGCGATTCGGGCGAGTCGCTCCTCAGACTCGAACGGACTGACGGCGGGATTGGGGATCCGGGGCCCGGTCAGATCCTGTAACGCCAAACTTGCCACCCAGAGCAAACACCAAACGATCGGGATGGCAATGAGCGTCCCGAGGAACGCATAGTCGTAGGGCGGCCACGACGAGACGATCGAAAGCGCGAGGGTACCGAGCGCGACCACGCGGCGGACGGTCGCCGACGTTGGGATCAAGCGCGGCATTTGGCGAGGTCCAGGGTGTCGAGTCGCTCCAATAGGACATTGGACCGGCCCATCGCGTGGCGGAAGCCGCCCCAGCGCAGGCGCAGGTAGAGACGAGCCCACGGCTCGGGCTTGATCACTCCGCCTTCCGCATTCGTAAACGGTTCATCAAGCCCCTCCGAGAGCGCTTCGAGGCCGCTCCGCAAGAGATACGTCTTCAACCACTGCCCAGGCCACAGATCCTGGGCGTAGCCGACGCCATGGTGCATGAAACACATCAGCGTGCCGCGGGGGATCGCATTCCGATGTGCTGGTCCCCGCGTGCCACGGCTCGATACGCAAACTCATGATTGGCGTTCACAGACACGTACACATCCTGATCGAAGGGAACCATCGGCGCCGCATCTTGAGCGTAGGGTTTGTAGCCGACGAAGCCCTTCATAGGCTTCGGGTTCGCGGGGGCGGTGAGCCCATCGCCCGCAACGCCCCAGCGCGTGTGCATGTGCAGGCAGTCGTGCACGCAAAACGGCGCCATGACGATGTCGGTGAACTCCCGCTTCCCCACCGTGATCGAACCGTGGAGGACCGTAGACTGCTTCAGTGGATGGGTGAACTTCATGCGCGGCGCCAGGTGAAGGTTGTCGAACTCGCCTTGGCCAGCCATTTTCCGGAACGGATTGTCTCCCGACTGGTAGAAGTCTGATTCAGTCTTCGCGAAGGCGGCTCGGGACGCGCGCCGAATCCCGCCGGTAATCACACGCTCACCTCGATCGCGGTCGACGAACTTCAGAGGGATGCCCGCAAATGCGTTGGCGGCATCCAGCTCGTAGTAGTCGAAGATGTTGTCCCAGATCGGCAGCGGTGGACCCGGTTTGAGGCCGACCGAACGGTCATCATTTGTGTCCGTGAAGAGGATCGCCCGGACATCGGCCTGCATCTCGGGATCATGCACCATGGAACGTGGCGGACGAACACACAGAAGCGAACTCTCAACGCGATCGAGGTCGACGTTGGACACCACCATGGTGTGCGGGAACAGCCGCGCGGCTCCGAGAAGTTCTCCGGGTTCCCAGTCGTTCTTCTCCTTGCAGCAGGTCACGCCAACACACACGACGAAACGCGGCGCCGCCAACTGGACCTTCACCGTCGTCCCGGGAAGCAGCATCACGGCGAGTCCCGCCGCCAAGTCGCGCGAGGGCATCAGGTCCTCGCCGAGCTTGTCCATTTCGTCCTTCGTGATCGGTACGAGCGAGCCATCTCTCAACTCGTACCCAAACACGTACATTCGCGCCCGATCGACTCTGTGGGGCAGCTGCCAGTAGCCCTTGAGATCCGCCTCGTCCACCTTCCCGTCATCGAGCGTGAAGAAGCAAGCCAGGAATTTGTCGCTGAGCGGCAGCGACACCTTGTGGCCAGAACGGGTGGTTACGCGAAGTCCATCGAACTTGATCTTGTCAAAGACGGTGTGCAGATGACCCATGTACCGGTCTGCATGCCGCTTCTTTAGACGACAGTCCGTGAACGTGTCTGGGGCGTTCGAGGCAAACTCCCAGATGTTGTTGTCGCGCAGGACGTCCTCGTCGTCGCTATCGGTTGGGCGCGGCGCGGCCTGGGCGATCGCGGTCCCTGGCGTGAGCGCGCTGGCGTAGAGGTCCTTGCCGATGCCTTGCGCGGCGCGGAAGATCAACGTCTCGGATAAGATCTCCCTAAGCCCGGGCATTCGGATCGTCCTGTCGCGATGCCTGCGCCGAGAGCAAGAGTTGGTCCCCACTCTCGGAGCGTGCGTCCAATACTTCGATGGCGTCGCCGACCAGACACGCGATCACCGTGGCCCCGTCGTCGCCGACGGTGGCGTTCAGCTCGCCGGTCGGCGTTTTGATGCGAACCGTGGCGAACGACGCGGGCTCGCCAGCGCCACCGACCACCTCGATGCGCGCCCACGATTCGCCGGGGACCAAGATCGCGGTCGGCACGAATGCGCCACCGTAGATGTCGGCGTCCAGTGGGTCGGCGTCGAAGTCCGGCAACTCGTCGCTCCCGAACAGCAGAATGTCGACTCGGCGATTGTGGTCGGATCCAAAGCCGTTCTTGCCGACCGCGTCAACGGGGTGGCGCTCTCCGCAGCCCAGCGGCGCATGGTCGACGAATGCCAGCTTGGCGCGGAGTTCAGCAAGTCGTTGGCGGGACACGTGCAGCAGTCGCGCCAGGTCGCGATCGTAGAGGTCGAAGACCGCAGCCCAGTCCGCCACGGTCATGCTCGTCGCGTCGGCACCAAGATCGGTTGGTTGGTTAACGAAGAGTTCGCGAAAATGGGTGAGTGCTGGCCGCACGTCCTCCCCGGGGATACACGCGACGCCCTCGACGATCGCAACCCAGTTCAACACGGCGCGCACGTCTGCTTCCTTTTGAAAGGCGTGGCTGTGCGCGGCCCAGCCTTCGCGATCGCCTCGCAGGTATAGATCGACGCTACAGGCGCGCTGCTCAGAAAGCACTTGATTGTCGTCGTCGCCACCAAGGCTGTCGGTGTGGCCAACGACGAGCACTTCGGCGTCGCCCGCGATCTGAAGGACGGTTCGCAAGACACCGCGAGCAGTGACGCGTTCGTCGAACTCACCGGGCGCCGCGGCGTCTTCGAGACCGAAGAGGAGCAGCTTGCGGTCCTCGCCGAAGTAGCCGTCCGCAAGCTCAAGCACCCGAACGCGCGGTCGTGCGACCACGATCGTGTGCGGTTGGCCCGTCGCGAGAGTCAGAGGCTCACGCCGGCTGCGTTGGATCATGAAACCCGGCGCAAGAACGTCAACCGGAGGTTCCTCGTGCACCGACGGCAACTGCACGGTCGCGCTGAGCGTGATCGTGCAGTCGCCGGATCTCGCCAGGCCCTCAAGCAACACGACGCCTTGGTCACTCGTAGACTCGGTCCGCGTCTCCGCGTTTGGCAGACGGATCGTCATTCCGACGCCATGCAGCGGCGTGCCTGCCTCAGAGACAAAGGTGAGATCAAGGTAGGTGTCGCCCTGCTGGGGTGTCGAAGCTGGTGTTCGCGGTCGGTTACCGGGCTCGTCGACGAGCAGGGCCGCCAGTGGTGTGGATTTGGGAGCATCAAGCACTCGGAGGTCGCGGTCTTGCTCGACCAGGAGCAGGTCTCCGCTGCGAAGTCGCTGTTCGACAATCCCGAGCAACTCGGGCGCTCCGACATCGCCCCGCGGCGGCAACCCGAGATCGCCAAGCAATGACTCGACGCCGGAGCGTCCGAGTTGATCCCAGAGGGTCTGCGCAACCAGCCGTGCGCGGGACGGGTCACGGATCGTCAGGATCTCTCGGGTGCGATGGAGGGTAAAGGTCTCCCCACCGACGCGAAACTTCGGGCTAGGCATGGTGGGGGGACCGGTTCGATGCGATGTGGGAGGGCGAGCGCGAGCACAGCGTGCGCCCTCCGCGGCCGTCGACGGACACGCGAAGCGTCCTTGTGGCGGGCGTTCGTTCCACCGCCCGAGTGTAGCCCACGCGTGCGCCAGCGACGGGGACCGCATCGACGCCGCGAAAGAGCCCCGGGTTCTCGTTTCGCCCAGCCACGCCCTCGAAAATCGCCTGGGCTCAGCTGTTGGCCCGCATCTTCGCGGTAGATATCCTGAAGTGTTCACGGCCTGGTTGCGACGGGAGGCTGCGTGCGATGGCGGCCGTGCTGTCGCGCGCAGAGCTAGCCCTGCTGTTGCACGGCGCCCGCGGTCCACCTGCGACGCCTCTTCCCGGTCAACTCAGCTTCCTTATTTAACTGACGGCGCCCGCAACGGCGCCGAGCTGTTCGGGCGGCCTGGTCCGCCCGCCTGTACATCAATCTGGTCCCACTTCGGTCCCACCTCAGCCGCTGACTAGCGCTCACGGAGCGGGACGAAGAGGTCGCGTGCCTTGACCGGCCGCTGACACCCTCCTCGCGAGCCCTACACCGTGATCGCAGCCGCAAGGCTCAAGGCTCAAGGCTCAAGGCTCAAGGCTCAAGGCTCAAGGCTCAAGGCTCAAGATGGACCCTCTGGAGAAGCTGTTCTTCGAGGACGCCGCAGCAGTCAGCCGACGGGACGAGTTCCATCACAACTCGGCGCGCTTGGTGATGATGAAGCTGACCGCCGATCCAGTCCGCCAGCTCCTGGTCGGCGGACGCCGTGTACGAGGCAGCGACCGCGCCCGCGTGTACGACCTCTCCCAGTTCGCCGAGTGCTTGTGGTAAGGCCGAGCTGCACTCAGGCTGCGATGCCGGGCTCAATCTCGTGCCCGCGAGGCCGATGTGCTTGGCAAGGCAGCCATCGGTGGCAACGGCACGCAGCACCGCGACGAGGTCTTCGTCGGTGGGCTCGGGCACCGACAGAGATACGGGGGTCAGTCGTTCTGCCTCGGCTCGGCGTTGCCCGCCTTTTGTCGACCTTCGGCGGGACATCGTGGTCGAACCACGTGGAACAAGCGACCGCCGATCAAAAGGAAAACTATCGGTCCGGCTGGTCAACTGAACTCGTACCTTGCCTGCCCTGGTGTGACTCTATCGCATCCGGCGCGAGGCTCCGACGACGGTAGTCCCAACTGCAACCGCTCGCCGACCAAAGCCTCCGCTCGCCAACCAACCCCCAAGCCACCTACAGTCTCTCAGACGCATGACCGCGAAAAAAACACCCGGGGGCCGCTCGGACGAACGCGGAGTCAGCGATGCAGCTGTGGTGCGACCTGAGCTGCCCAGCAACTACAGCGAGATCCTAGGCGACATCAAGCGCAAGATTTCTCAGACACGAATCAGGGCGGTCGTGAGCGCCAATTCCGAGCTCATGATGCTCTACTGGGAGATTGGCCGTACGATTCGCGAGCAGCTGGAAGGCGAAAAGTGGGGCACTAAGGTGATCGCTCGGTTGTCACATGACCTTCGTGCAGCCCATCCGGAGATGAAGGGCTTCTCGACCCGAAACCTCCGCTACATGACCGCTTTTGCCGAAGCCTT
>JAESSZ010000858.1 GCA_016763875.1 Nannocystaceae bacterium | reverse complement strand
GCTGTTGCTGTAGGCGAGGACGCTATCGTTCCCATCGACGCAGGGCGCGGCGGAACGAACCCATGTCGGCGTAGCCCAGTCGGTACGCGATGTCCTCGACGGGCACATCTTGCTCGCGCAGGCCTTGCAGCATCTCTTGGCGGACGTCGTCGAGAAGGGCGCGAAAACTCGTGTCTCGCTCGCTTAGCCGCCGCTGCAAGGTGCGTGGCGTCATGGCGACGCCCCGCGCGGCATCGTCCAACGTCACCAGTCCCGCATGGAGCGAGCGCACGAGCCACTCCCGAACCAAGTCGAGTAGCTCTGGGGTCTGGCTGCGCTGGGACAGCAATCGTTCAGCTTGTTCGTCGATGGCGAGCGTGAGCGCGGGGTCGGCACTTTGCAAGGGCACTGCAGCCAGCGCCGCGGCGATAGCGAAGCCCGAGTCGGGGGCCTGGAACTCGAGCTTCGTTGTGCGGAAGACCTCCTGGTGGCGCCGTGTCGATCGAGGCTTGGCGTGGGGAAACCAGGCGCGCTTGACCACAAAAGCGCCGTCGGTGAGGGTGCGCGCCACGACGGCGATCAGAGCGAGGTAATACTCGTCGGCATGTCGCCCGGCGCCGATCGGATGGCCGGGAATCGAAACGTGAACTTGCAACTCACTGGCGGTTTCGGTGAGCGTGGTGACGTTGGCCTCGTTGATGAGCGTCGCGTAGCGGGCGATCCTTCGCAGCCCTTCGCCCACCGTGCTCGAGGCGCGAATGCTGAACTCAGGCAGACCGTAGGCGCCGCGGCTGATCTTCTGCGTGAGGGTGAGACCCAGGTCGGGTTCTCCCAGGCGCTGCGCGGCATCGGCATAAAACCCTCGGAGGCTGTCGAGGGGCGCAAGCACGGCGGCGCCGGTCAACGCGTCCTGCAGACCGAATACGCGCAAACACGCGGCGGCGTCCTCACCGTGCGCGTCCAGCAGACCCGCGATCACGGCGGGCAGCGGAGATCGCATCAGCTTCTGCTGGCCAGCGCGGGACAAGGCGGGCAGGCTACCAGCCGCTTTGCAGGGTCATGTGACGCGTTTGGTGCCGATTGTGTCGTCAACGGCCCTGGACTCTGCGGCGTGGCGGGTCAAGATGCCGATGTCAGGGATTGTCGTATGTTTCGTACCGTAAAGTTCTCCGCCATCTGTTGTGTCTGCGCCGCCGCGGCTTGCGGGTCCGAAGCAAGTTCAGGGTCGGTGTGCCTCGAAGCCGCCGCCGCGGTCGAGGACTGCTTGGGCGCCCCTGCATCATCGACGCCCGAGACGTGCGACGAAGACCAGGCACAGATCGCACAAGAGTTGCTGGCAGGCATCGAGCAAGTTGGGTGCGAAGGGGCGCCGCTGGGCAAGGACGACTCGGTGCTGTGCTCGCTGTTGGTGTGGGACCCGCTTGGCTGGTGCGATGAGCCCCCCGCGGCCCTGGGCCCCGAGCCGCAGGGCAGTGCCACGCGCTACCCCATCATTTTGGCGCATGGCTTCAACACCAGCACGACCAACTTTTGGCGCTTCAACGATGTCGACCTGGCGTTGATCGCCGACGGTCACGAGGTGGTGCTGGGTAGTGTGCCGCCCTTCGACACCCCCGAAGTTCGCGCCGAGTTCTTGGCCCGGCAGGTAGACGAGCTGCTCGAGTCTTCGGGCGCCGATGCCGTCAACATGGTGTGCTTTTCCATGGGCGGCATCGACTGCCGATTCCTGGTGAGCCCCGACGGTTTCGACTATGGCGATCGCGTTGCGAGCGTGACAACGATCTCTAGCCCGCACCGCGGCACATGGGTTGCCGACGTCGCCGTGGGTTCGCTGCCAGACCAAGACAGGTCCGCGGCGGTCGACTTCTTCGCCACGCTGTACGGGAGAACCTTCAGTGAAGTGGCCGACGACAGCCACATCGTTGCGGGCTTGGCCGCCATGTCCGAAGCAGGAATGGTGCAGTTCAACGAGACCATCGGCGACCACCCGGAAGTGGTCTACCAGTCGTGGGCGGGGGTGAGCAGCGTCGCTGGCCTGCCGCACCCGGACTCCAGCGCGGAGCCAAAGGCATGCACCGACGCCGACGGAGTCGTGCAGTTGTTGCGGCACGAAGGCACGCGAGACCGGATGGATCCGCTGCTCACAGGCGCCGCCGCGTTCGTTGCACACGGCCTGGAGCTGCGTCCCAATGACGGCGTGTCCACGGTCGAGAGCAGCAAATGGGGGCTGTTCCGCGGGTGTATTCCCGCCGACCACCTCGATGCCGCCGGGCAGATCGGCGACGAGGGCCCCGACCGACACACGGGGTTTGAGTACCTCCGATTCTATCGGAACCTCGCATTCGACCTCGCCGCTCGCGGGTTTTGAGCCGGGCCGGGCGCGAGTTGTCGTAGTGTGGCGGCATGGTTGTTTCGACGATCGTCCGCGGCGTTGCGCTGATCTTCTTGGTCGCTACGCTGGGGCTGTCGGCGTGCGCTACGACCGGGGCCGGCCGTCGCTCCTGGACGCATTACAAGCTCGGTACCGTGGACATCTACAGCGGCGCGCCGAAGCGTCGCACCGAACAACTTGTGTACGACTTCGCGCGGTACCGTGTCGTCGTAAAGACGCTGAGCGCCTCTACCAGCGTAGAGCCGCGGGTCCCGACGAGCATCTTCATCTTTCCGGACCACCACAGCTACCAGCGGCACAGCAATGTGCCGCGGTCCGCTGGGTTGTTCGTGCGAAGTGACGAGTGGTTTACGTTGGCGCTGGATGGCAGTCGGGGCTCTTCCGCCGGCCAAGAGGTGCTCTTCCACGAATACGCGCACCTTATTGTGGACAATGTCGCCGGCCTGACGTTTCCCGACTGGTACCACGAGGGCATGGCCGAGTTCATGGCGACGATCCGATTCACGGGTGGCGAGGTCCGACTCGGTGAAGTGTCGGAGCGGAATCACGCCGCGGTGGGTGCCTATAACCGATGGGTCCCGCTGGCGGAGTTGATGCAGGGGAACTTTCAATCGGTCGGTGATCCCGAGCGGTTGCACCGATACTACGCACAGTCCTGGCTGCTCGCGCACTACCTGCAGATGAGTGACCGCGCCGACACCAGCCAGCTCCCAGACTATCTGCAACTCGTCCACGATGGGGGGGACCCGGTGGCTTCTGTGCACCAGGCGTTTGGGGTCACCACGCTGCAACTCGAGAAGGAGCTGCGCGAGTATGTGCGGCAGGCTCAGTTCGCCTATCAGTTGCTCCCGCAGTCGGAGTTCGACTTCTCTGGGTTGGAGCAGCCTTCGATGGATCCGCTCACGCCGGGCGTCAGCGCGCTGAAGTTGGCTGTGTTGTGCACACGCTTACACAACTTCGAGCGTGCTCGCATTTTGGCGGATGCCGCGGAAGCTGCGGGCGAGAACGGCCCTGAACTCGATATGGTCCGCGCTGCGCTCGCGCAAGCCCGCTGACCGACTGCGGGCGTGGGCGAGGCCGTCACAGCCGGCGTTCAGCGTCGCCAGCCGAGGTAGGGATCGAAGCGAAACGCGAGCCCGATTTCCGGCACACAGCCGCTGTAGGAGTCGACGCCATTGGCGTAGTGCGCGAGGGCGTAGCCCACCCAAACATCAGCGCGTTCGAGGATGTGGCCGTGCAACCCCAGAGCCACCGAGGACCACTGCGTGCTCGGGACGCCTCGGGCACCGGTGAGCTGCGTGCGAACGCGCGAGTATAGCGAGACGGGTCCGAGTCGCACGGCACCGCCAGCACCGAGGTACGCACCGCCCGCTGGGCGTTGGTACCAGCGCAACTCGTCGTCCACACAATCGTCCCGATCGTCGCAAACCTTGCGGCCACCGATGCCGCCTCCGAGCCCGAGCTCAGCGTCCGCGGCCAGGGACCAACGCCGCGACAGCTGGAGTTTTCCCGGGACCTGGACGCCACCCCACGCCAACGCGAACTCATCGAAACTTCCGTCGACGCCAGCCTGGACGATGAGGTTGCGACGGGCCGCGTACCCGACGTTACCGCCCAACATCCCGACCGGGGCGACCACACCGGAGGACGCCGCCGCGACTTCGACTTTCCCGGGAGCTAGCCGTCCTGGTGCGCCGAAATGTGCCGTGCGGACCGGTGGCGCGAACACGGGCGAGCAGCCGATCGAGAGCAGTGCCATGGCCGCTGACAGCTGTACGCGGATACCCACGCGAAGATAGTCGCAGTATTCCGCGCGGCGGATGCATCAATCCGTCACTTTTCGCAGCGGCTGACGTTGGCGCTCAACCTTCGTTAGTCGAGGTCAACATCGTCATCGTCGTCGTCATCGTCCCCAAGGAAGTTCACCGCGACAACGCGCGCTGCGTAGATCACTTCGGTCTCCCCGACGTTGCGCAGCGTGTGCTGGCTACCCGAGTCTGACTCGATCAGGTCGCCCGCCGAGTAACGCTTCCCTGCGTCGTCTTCGATCTCGCCCTGCAGCATGAGCATTGCCTCGTCGCCGACGTGCTCGTGCGGCGGGAAGCTTGCGCCGGGCGCCACGCGGACCAGTCCCCCGTGTGCCTCGCCGATTCCCGGACCGCCTTCAAAGTCGCGGTACCGAACTCCGGGCACCATGTCCTCCCAGGCGTCCGCCTCGTCGATCGTATGCAACTCACCGTTGGCGGCGTCTTGCGGCAGATCGAAGAGCGACATCATTCGGTCCAAGAACGGCATGAAGCGTTCTTTGCCCGACGCTAGCCCCATCAACCGCTCGCGCAGGCTGGGCGCTGGCTTGAGTGGATCGAGTGCTCGCGTAAGGAAATCAAGGACCCCGACGTCCAGCTCGTCTTCTTTTGTCTGGTTCATTGTGGTCCTCCTGAAAGTGATGCGTGTTTGTTCGGCGGCGGCCGAGGTGTCTCGGCCATCGCGGTGCGTAGCTTGCCTAGTGCGGCCGCGGTTCGAGACTTGACGGTGCCGATCGGTGATCCCACCTTCGCTGCGATTTCCGAAGCACTCATTCCTTGAAAGTACGAAAGCTCGATAACGACGCGTTGATCCTTGGGGAGTTGCGAAAGTGCGGCGACGACCGCTTTGCGATCGGGGGCGAGCGTGGGGTCATCCCCCTCCGAGGCGGCAGTGTGGTGGGGGGTGACGTCGGCGACGGCAACCTCCCGGCGGTGTGATGCGGATCGAAGTCGGTCGAGTGCCCGGCTTCGAAGTCTGACCAGCAACCAGGTGCGCACCGAACCTCTGGAGGCATCAAATGAGCTGGCGCGTCGCCAAACCTCCATGAAAACATCCTGCACGAGGTCCTCGGCCATCGCTCGGTCGCCGAGCAACTTGTTGGCCATGGTGAGCAGCAGGCCCGCGTACCGGTCGTACAACGTGGCCAAGGCTTTCACCTTTCCCTTGGCGGCTAGCAGGACGACCTGTGCGTCCTCCATCGCTTGCCATTGCACCTCTGTTGGTTCCGCAGTCATGCGCGTCGACCGCCAACGTAGACCGTGAGTCGTTGGTTGGTCAATCCGGCTTGCACCCTAAAGTCTGCGCGCCGGTTACGTGGCGCTCCCCGCGGGAGTCCACGCCCAAATTGTTGAACAAACTCGTCTCGTTCGTGTGTGTCGTCTCCTCCACTCACGATACGCAGGCGGGTCCCCAATGGATCGGTACGATCGTCGAACTGTTTGGTTACGGCGGGTTCGTTGCGGCCGTTTGGTGACGGCCGGTT
>JAESSZ010000857.1 GCA_016763875.1 Nannocystaceae bacterium | reverse complement strand
GAGCCGTACCGGCGTGTTCATGGGGCTAGTCTACACTCGCGGGATGGACACGCTGTGGGCGAGACTGGCGGAGCTTTCCGAGGGATCCATCGACGACGACAAGGTCCACTGCGAGCGGTTGCACCTGGCCGATGGTGCGTTGTTGGATGTGCACAAGGCCGAGCGCGCCGAGGGGGCTGTGACGATGTGGCGCGTGCGCGGATTCTACGAGGCGGAAGGTGCGGACGCGGTGGACCGGCAGGCCGTTATCTTGGGCACCAAGGACGGGCGCGCGATCGTTCGCTTCAGTCAGGGCCCGGGCGGGATGGAGCCGGTGCAATCGCACCAACCCCACGCGCGGCCGCTCAGCGCGCTGTCGGCCGTGCTTGCGTCGGCAGTCCGCAAACTCATGGATCCAGGCGATTGACTTCCCAGACTAGGTTGCCGGCTTGGTCATTGCGGCAGCGTCGACCCAGGTGTCGAACTGCGCTTCGGTGAGCAGACCCATCGCGACCTCCGCCTGCTTGAGCGTGGTACCGACCTTGAACGCTTGCTTGGCGATCTTGGCCGCGTTGTCGTAGCCGATGTGCGGATTGAGCGCTGTGACGAGCATGAGCGACTGCTCCAGGTTGGCTTGGATGCGCTCATGGTTAGGCTCGATGCCCTCCGCGCAGAAACGGCGAAAGTTGTCGGCCGCATCGCCCAGCAGCGTGAGCGAGTGCAGCACGTTGTGGATCATCATCGGCTTGTAGACGTTGAGCTCGAAGTTGCCGTTCATCCCGCCAATGTTGACCGCGACGTCGTTGCCCATGACTTGGGCGCAGACCATCGTGAGCGCCTCGCACTGGGTCGGGTTGACCTTGCCGGGCATGATCGAGGAGCCGGGCTCATTGGCGGGGATGCTGATCTCCCCGATGCCACAACGAGGGCCCGAGGACAGCCAGCGCACGTCATTTGCGATCTTGTTCAGGGCGGCAGCGACACTCTTGAGGGCGCCGTGCAAGACGACCAGGGCATCGTGTCCGGCCAGGGCCGCGAACTTGTTGGGCGCGGTGACAAACGGCAGCCCGGTGAGCTCTGCGATCTTTTCCGCAGACACCCGCGCGTAGTCGGCGTGGGTGTTGAGACCAGTGCCGACGGCGGTGCCGCCCAGGGCGACTTCGTACAAGGCCGGCAGGGTGTGGTTCACAGCAGCAACCGCGTGGTCGAGCTGCGAGACCCATCCCGAGATTTCCTGGCCCAGGGTCAGGGGCGTGGCGTCTTGCAGATGGGTGCGGCCGAGTTTTACGACGTCGGCGAATGCCTCGGCCTTAGTCGCCAGTGCGTCTCGCAGCCTGGTCACGCGGGGAAGTATGTGGTGCAGCGTGTGCTCTACCGCTGCGACGTGCATCGCGGTGGGGAACGTGTCGTTGGACGACTGGCCGCGATTGACGTCGTCGTTGGGGTGCACCGGGGTCTTGGACCCAAGCTCGCCGCCCGCGAGTTCGATCGCACGGTTGGCGATCACCTCGTTGCTGTTCATGTTTGTCTGCGTGCCAGACCCGGTCTGCCAGACGAACAGCGGAAAGTGGTCGTCGAGTTTGCCTTCGATGACCTCGTCGGCCGCGGTGGCGATGAGACGCACGGTCTCTTGGGGCAGGGTGCCGAGCTGGCCATTGGCGAGGGCTGCGGCCTTTTTCAGCAGGCCCAGTGCCCGGATCATCACGCGGGGGAAGTGGTCGCCCCCAATCGAAAAGTGATGCAGCGAACGCTGCGTCTGGGCCCCCCAGTACCGGTCCGCCGGAACTTCGATGGGACCCATGCTGTCGTGCTCTACCCGCGTACTACCCGTCATGGCGCGACGGACACTATCATGCGCGCTGCCCCGGGCGTTATCCTGCCGACGCGGTGATGACGAGCGCGACGCAGGCACCCTTGGGGGAAGACGAGCCGCCCGAGGTTTCGCCGCGGGCTCGATTCGCCCATGAGCTGGGGCGCTTCTTAGACGCCTTCACGGTGCGCTTGCTGCTGTCGGTCGCGATCATCGTCAGCCTGATGCCTGTCGAGTTTGGTCTTGGCATGGATGTGCTTTTTCTCGGTGTGTTTGGCACCGAGTTTTTCGGTCGCTGTTTCGTCCTGGCGTATGGGCGCTCGGGACAAGACGCGGGCGAGGACGTTGAAGCGGGCGAAGAAGCGCCGCGTTCTCGGGTTGGCGCGGCGGTGCTGCTGCTGGTCGACTTCGTGGCGTTGGTCTCGTTCGTTCCGCTTCCCGTCAATCCGGCCAGCGCGCGATGGCTGCGGCTGTTTCGCCTCACGCGCATGTTGCTGCTCGTGGGCTACTGGGCGCCGCTGGTCCGGGATGTCTGGGCTATCTTGTCGCGGCGCGAACGCATGCGTCAGATCGCCCTGATGGGCTTTGTCGTCGGTGGTCTGTCGTTCGCTGGGGCCGTGTTCCTGCACTACGTCGGCGGTACCGGGGTCGATTCCAACTCCGATGGCGTGCTCGACAGCGCCGACGAGGACTTCCTGATGTTGTTGTGGTGGGCGTTCCGGCAGGTGCAGGACCCGGGCAACATCGTGCAGACCCCGCACGCGCTGCCGTTGCTGGTGACCTCGGTCGCACTGACCGTGTTCGGACTCTTCCTGGTGTCGTTCCTCATCGGGCTGGGCACCGATGTTGTGCGCGAGCTTCTCGAGCGCATGCAACTGCGCCCGCCTGGGCTTTCGGGGCATACCGTCATCATCAACATCACGCCGTCGACGCGGCGATTGCTGCACGAGCTGATGCGCTACTACCGTCGGCTGCTGCCCACTGACGCGCGGTTTTTGTCGCTACGGTGGTTCTCCGATCTTCGGCAGCGTGGACTGACAGCGACCAAGTATCTCGTGGTGGGCCGTGGTGACGAACCACCCGATTTTCTGCGCCAGCCCGAGCTGTCGAAGATCGTGTACCGCGAGCGCAGCGAAGAAGACGAGATGCTCATCGCTCGCGCGGATCTGCTTTCAGCGCGACGCATCGTATTGCTGGCAGATCCCGACGAGGCATCGCCGGACGCAGCGACGATCAAGACGCTGCTGACGTTTGTCGAGCGCATTGCCGAGCGGGAGCAGCGGCATCCCGCCCTCAAGCGGGCCAACCAACGTCGCATGGTCATCGCGGAGATCCTCGACGAGTCCAATGTCGCGGCAGCGCGAACGGCGGTGCGTACCGGCTCAAGCAGTTTTCGCGCATTCGTGGTGCCCACGGAACGGCTGCTGGCGCTGTTCATCGCGGGGGTCGTCCGGCGCCCAGGCCTGGGGCACCTGCTCCAAGAGCTACTCACCAGTCACGGCCACGAGCTGTACACCTGCTTTTTTCACACCGATGGCCTTGGGTTTGTCTTGGACACACCACCAGAGCTCGGTCGTGACTACGCCGCGGTCATGCGTCGCCTGCTCGCCGACGGCATGTCGCGCGCGCATCGGGGCGCACCCGCTGTCATCCCTCTGGGCCTGCTGGTCGGGACTCCCGAGGCTTCCGCGCTCGGCGATTTCGAGGTGACGATAAATCCCGTGGACGCGGATGGTTCGCAAGATGTGATCGGCTTTGTCGCGATCGCCGACGGTTTTCGGACGGTGCGCGACTTTGCGGAGGGGTTGGCCGACCAGGCCGTGCCTCACGATGGCGGTGCGGGGCCCGAGCTTCCGAAGTTCCGCGTGGCCAAGAGCACCGAGATTCGGCAAGGCCTCGTGTGCGGGTTTCGTCCGGGCTCGATCTACATGCTGGAGGAACTCCTGCGCGGGCAGCGTGGCGCTGCAGTGCTGGTGCTGGCCGACAACGAAGCCGAGGTCGAGGCCGTGCACGAAGCGTTCATCGCCCATACGCAGTTGGTCGCCCGCAATCTGATGCCCGCCCGGCACGCGCTGTTCGAACCCATGGGATCGGGCGCGTACCGCTTCTCGTGTCCTGGCGATCCCGCGGAGGCGTTCTCGACGGTCTACGTGCGGGCTGCCGACTGGATGGAGAGCCGCCACATGGTCGACCTACCGCACCCCGAGTTCGGCCACGTTTCCGAGCTGGACGTCATCGTGTTTGTCGCGGAACGGGATGGTCGGTCCGACTCACGCACGACCACGGCCTTGCTGAAACTGGAGTCGTTGTTCGGTGACCTCGACATCCCCCATGGACGACCCCGTGTCGTGGCCGAGGTCTTCGACGCAAGGCTGGCGGCACGCCTTCAGGCGCATTGCACCAAGGTCGGTCGGCATCACACGCGGATCTACTCGACCCAGGCACTGCGCGCGTTCTTCCTGTTTCAGTCGGTGGTCGTGCCCGGGTTTGACCGGGTCTACTCCGAGCTGTTGGGTTCGTGGGGGCAGAGCTTTGTCCGGTTCCTGCCGGAGTCCTCGGTCGACGGGCCATGCTCGTTCGCGCAGATGGCCACCGAGTTGGCCACCCGCGGTTACCTGCTCATCGGCGTCGAGCTTCGTGATGGCGATGGCCACGCGTCGCTGTGGGTGGCGCCCACACGCGGCGAGACGGGCGCCCAGTTCGAGTTGTCGCAGCTGGTGTCGGTCTGGGCCATTGCGCCCGACCGGGTCACCGCGGCGGCGACAGCACCCGTGCAATAGGTGCGAGTCGCGAGCGGCAGCTCCGGTCAGCTCACGCCAGTCAGCTGCCGACGTGCGGGTTGATGGCCTTGGCCTTGGCCAGCTGCGTGCTGGCTTTGCTTTCATCGCCGGTGGCGGCGTAGACCTCGTGCGCGGTGTAGTGGAGGTCGGCGGTGCTCCAAGGGGTCGCGAGCGCGGCGTCGATGAGGTCGCGGGCGGTCTCCTTGTTGCCCATCGCCAGTTCTGCCTGCGCCAACAGTTGCTTGGCTTCGATGTTGGGGCGCACGGTGTGGTTTTTGCGCGCAAGGTCTAGTGCGCGCTCGGGCGGACCAAACTCGAGGAAATGACCCAACGCGTGGCCGTAGGCGGCTTCGGGGTACAGCACGATCTGCTCGTCAAAGCGCGCCGTCGCCTTGTCGAACCACGTTTGCGCCTCTTTGCCCTGGCCCGTTTCTTTGAGGATCGACGCGAGCGCGCCCATGAACTCTGGGCTGTTTGTGCGCTCGATGATGTCGCGGTACATCGCCTCGGCGGTCTTGAGATCACCTTTGAGGGCGGTGATCTCGGCGCGGTGCTCATCGACGAGCCAGTAGCCGGTGAGGTCGGCCTCGGCGTCGTCCAGGTGGGCCAAGGCCTCGTCGTAGCGACCGCGGTCCAAGTCCATGATCCCCTGCATGAGGTCGAGCCACGCCGCGCCCTCCTTGTGGCGCCCGTGGTAGTTGCGCGCGAGAAAGGCGTAACTGGCCTCGGCGGTTGCAAAGTCGGCGGTTTTGAACGCCCACAGCGCGAGCGCCATCTTGGCGGAGTCGCTCGACATCGTTTCGGCTTTGGCCCAGTGGGCTTGGGCTTGGTCCAGCGCGCCCTGCTGCATGGCGACGTTGCCCTCGAATACCTCGACGGCGGCCCGGGACTTGTTTCCGCCGACCAGTGCCCGGGCACGAGCGGACGGAAGGTCCGCGGCGATTTTGTCGAGGCGATGCAGGTGGTAGTTGAAGCGGGCGCGCAGCAGCGTGGGCCCCTTGCCTTTGCCGGCCTCGAACGTCTTGGTCAGCGTTTCCTCTGCGGCGCGGAAGTCGTCGTAGTTGCCAGTGAAGCGGGCGATCTGAAGGGCGGTGCCGGCCGCCGATTGCCACGCCGCGTAGCCGCGGACCTTTTCCGAGCGTTTGATAGCCGACCGCATGCGCCGTCGCAGCGCCGCGAGCTCGTCGTCGTACGTCTTGACGCCCCGTTTGCCGTGGGCGGTGGGGGAGGCTTCCGGCTTGTCTTTGTCGCCGGGTAAGGGTTTTGCTTCGCTGGGCTTTGCGGCGGTCTTAGGTGCGGGCGTTGGTGCAGCCGCGGGCTCGGGACACCCGGTCATCAGCGTCAACGAAAGTACGGCGCAGGAAACCTCGGAGCGCATGGTGGCTGCTTACCATGGCGAGCAGGTGGGGTTGGGTTGTCGCCGTGCTCGCGTGTCCTGCCCGGGCCAACCAACGAACAAGCCCCGCAGACAACGCCTGCGGGGCTTGAATGACTCAGTCAGTGCACCTCACGCGGCGCAGCTGAGCTGACTATTCTTCCGCGTGTGCGGGGGCGAGGTACGGCCACACGCCCGGGAAGTCAACGTCGTTCGTGAACGGGTTGAGCGAGTCGCCG
>JAESSZ010000856.1 GCA_016763875.1 Nannocystaceae bacterium | reverse complement strand
CGGCGCGCGACGAGCATACGACCGTGGCTGAGCCGAGGCTTGAGCCAACGTCGTGAACCGTCCCGCTCGAGCGTGGACAGCACGTGCTCGTTCGCGTCGATGAGGGTGGGCTCCATTGTCCTGCGTTCCGTTCACTCAGCGGGCGCGTCGCGGGGTGGCCACGGTGGAATCTCGGTGCCTTCCGGCGCCTTGCCTGCCGAGCTCGTCGTGCCCCGCAAGGAAGCGACGTACGCGGCCGTGAGCACGATCTGATTGATGTGACTCAAGCGGTGGCGCCACGCGGGCATCGCCCCGTTCGCGGCCCCGTTTTCGATGACTTTGGCGATGTCCTCGATGTTGGTGACGTTCTTCCAGTGGTCGTCGGTCAGGTTGGGGCCGACCATGCCGCCGCCGTCGGGACCATGACAACTGACGCAGTTGGCCTTGAACACGGCGCGCCCGACCGCTAGCCATTGAGGGTCGTCCTTGAACCGCAGCAGTGTGTCCCGGTCGGGAGTGAGGTCGCCCAGTTCCTTGAACCGCAGCGTAAACACGCGGGCGCTCTCAGAGTCGTACTCCTCATAGACCGACATGCCGCCACCGGTGCCGTGGTAGTAGATAAGGTAGATCGGAGCGAACGCGACCGAGAGGGCGAAGATCGCACTCCACCACCCGGGCAGTGGGTTGTCGTACTCCGTGATGCCGTCGTAGCAATGCTCGTTGGTCTCGTCGGTCTCAGTCATTTCCGGCCTCCTCCTCCTTGGCCATGACGATGTTGGCGTGGCGATCCGTCGTGCTGCGGTCGGTCATCAAGGTGCGAACGGTCACCGCGATGAACACGGCGGCGAACATCAGCAGTGAGGCTTCCGCCCAGACCGAAAGGTCCGTACTCGCTAGGACTTCTTTGATCATGGCTGTCCACCGATTTTCGCGCCGATTTTCGCTGGGTTCTCTTCGGCGTCCGGACTCGCCACGGCGGCTCCTGCATCCTCGGTCGCAAACAGGTCCACGCCGACGCGCTGTACGTATGCGATCAGCGCGATGACCTGCGTCTCTTGGAGGCGCACGAACTTGCTCTCGTCGTCGTAGGCACTCGCGTCGGCAGCATCACGGGGATTGAGGAACACCCGATCCGGTCCCCCTTGCTCGACGATCTCGGCGACGATCTGTCGCGCCTGCAGTCGGGCGATGCTCTCGGCCTGGGTCAGCTCAAGGTCGTACGGGGCACCCAGCCACGCAGCGGCCTGGACTCGGTCGGCGATGCCACCAAAGTTCAGTCGTGTGCGCTCGAGGTTGTCGTAGGCCGGCATCACCGAATCGGGCGTGCTGGCCATCGGGTCTCGGAAGTGGCGCAGGTGCCACAGGTGGGACTGCTTGCCGCCCTCTCGTGCGAGGTCGGGGCCGATCCGTCGCGAGCCCCACTGAAACGGGTGGTCGTACACGAACTCCCCGGGCTTGGAGTACTCGCCGTAGCGCTCCGTCTCCGCGAATAGCGGACGGATCATCTGCGAGTGGCAGTTGTAGCAACCTTCATTGACGTAGATGTCGCGACCCACCAGCTCCAGCGGGGTGTACGGCTCGACCGTGGCGATGGTCGGAACGTTGGCCCGAATGAGAAAGGTCGGGATGATCTCGAAGAGCGAAGCGACGGCGACCGCCACGATGACCAGCACGGTGAACTTGAGAGGGAGCCGTTCCCAGACCCGGTGCCACGCGGCTTGCTGCCAAACATCGAGCTTCTCCGCGAAACCAGCGACGTTGTGCACCCGCGACTTGGGCGGCGGGGGATCGACGTAGTCCTTCGTTAGCGCGGGCGCTTGTATAATCGGTTCGTCGTAGACCTCGGGGCGGTTGCGCCAAGTCATGAACGCGTTGAAGAACATCACCGCGATGCCCGAGATGAAGACCGCCCCGCCAAAAACGCGCGCCCACCACATCGGGATAATCGCTTTGACCGTCTCGACGAAGTCGGGGTAGGCCAGGTTGCCGGCGTCGTCGAAGGCGCGCCACAACAGGCCTTGCGTCAGCCCTGCGACGTAGATCGGAACAATATAGAGGAGGATGCCCGCCGTCCCCAGCCAAAAGTGCACCGTCGCCAGTTTCTTGCTGTACAGCTCGGTCTGAAACAGCCGCGGAAGCAGCCAGTACAGCATCCCGAACGTCATCATGCCGTTCCAGCCCAGCGCGCCAGCGTGGACGTGCGCGATGGTCCAGTCGGTGTAGTGCGACAGGCCGTTGACGCTCTTGATCGACAACAAAGGACCCTCGAACGTGGCAATGCCGTAGAACGTGATGCCGACGACGAAGAACTTCAGCACGGGATCTTGGGCGACCTTGTGCCAAGCGCCGCGCAAAGTCAGCAGTCCGTTGATCATGCCGCCCCACGACGGCATCCACAGCATCACCGAGAACACCATCGAGACCGACGATGCCCACACGGGCAGCGCGGTGTAGTGCAGGTGGTGCGGGCCGGCCCAGATGTAGATGAAAACCAGCGACCAAAAATGGATGATCGATAGCTTGTAGGAGAAGACCGGGCGCCCCGCGGCCTTCGGCAGGAAGTAGTACATCATCCCCAGGAATGGCGTGGTCAGGAAGAAGGCGACTGCGTTGTGTCCGTACCACCACTGCATGAAGGCGTCCTGCACCCCCGCGTAGATCGGATAGCTCTCCCACAGCCCGATGGGCACCACGAGGTTGTTGAACACGTGCAGGATCGCGACCGTGACGATGGTGGCGATGTAGAACCAGATCGCGACGTACATGTGACGCTCGCGGCGGTGCTTGAGCGTCATGAAGAAGTTGACGCCAAAAAAACCGACCCACACGACGGCGAGTGCCAGATCGATTGGCCACTCGAGTTCGGCGTACTCCTTACTCTGCGTGATGCCCAAAGGCAGCGTGACAGCAGCGCTCACGATGATGAGTTGCCAGCCCCAAAAGTGAAGCTTCGACAACGTGTCGCTCCACATCCGGGCTTTGCACAGGCGCTGGGTCGAGTAGTAGACCGCAGCGAAGATCCCGTTGCCGGCGAACGCAAAGATCGCCGCGTTGGTGTGCAGCGGCCTGAGCCGCCCGAAGGTGTTTTGCGGGAGTCCGAAACTCCACTCCGGTTTGACCAGCAGCACCGCGACCCAAAGGCCGACGAGCGTGGCGACGCCCGCCCAGACCATGGTGGCCACGGTAAACATCCGCACGGTGTGGTCGTCGTATTTGAAGGACTCCAGAGGAGAGATCTGTGCGTCGGTTGGATCCGAAACGGGCGTCGCTGGGGCAGGCATGGCGGCAACTTCCAAGTGCGCAATCGCGAAACCTCCCTTCGCGACGCTGGAAATCGTCGTTGGTGCCGTGTTTGCGAGCCTGCGAGCCGGTACCGCGCAGATTTTTCGGTCCCCTGACTTGAGCCATAACGGGGCCGCAGCGCCGTATCGAGACGTCTCGGCGTATGCGGTCGGGGCGCGCAACCGCGCTGGTTGGCCGGCACCGTCCCAACATTGACCACGCGTACTGGGCGCAGAGAATCGACTCCGCGCAGTTAGCGCTAGGCAGTTCGACTCACGTTCGAGTCAGACGCCAGGGTTGTCGCGCGTAGGGTATGGTCCCCGTCCCGTCACAACTGACGACGGCCGCGAACCGCGCAATGGGCATCTTCATTAACATCTTCAAGCTCCCCGAGCTTCGCAAGCGCGTGCTGTTCACGCTCGGAATGCTCGCGGTTTACCGGCTTGGCGTGTTCATCGCGGTGCCGGGCGTCGACCGCAAAGTGATGGCCGACATCGCCAAGCAAGGGTCGGGCGGCTTCCTCGGTTACTTCAACATGTTCTCCGGCGGTGCGCTGGAGCAGCTGTCTGTGTTCGCGCTCGGCATCATGCCGTACATCAGCGCGTCGATCATCATGCAGCTGATGACGGTCGTCATCCCCAAACTCGAGCAGTTGTCGAAAGAAGGGGAAACGGGACGGCGCAAGATCAACCAGTACAGTCGCTACGGCACGGTCGGTTTGGCGTTCGTGCAGGGCTACTTCATGGCCAGTTGGCTCGAGTCGCAGAACGCGACCGGCCAGATGCTGGTGCTGGAACCCGGCTTTGGGTTCCAGATGATGACGGTGCTGACGCTGACGGGCGGCACGGTGTTCCTGATGTGGCTTGGTGAGCAGATCACCGAGCGCGGCATCGGCAACGGCATCTCTCTCATTATCTTCTCCGGCATCATCGCCAACCTGCCTCTGGCCATCTTCCAGTTGTTTCAAAAGCAGCAGGACGATCCTGAGTCGTTTGGGCCGATGACCCTGGCGATGCTGCTGGTGGGCTCGGTTGCGATCATTGCCTTCATCGTCGTGATGGAGCGTGGTCAGCGACGGATCCAGGTGCAGTACGCCAAGCGGATGGTCGGGCGGCGCATGTTCGGCGGCAACGCCAACTACCTCCCGCTGCGGATCAACAGCGCGGGCGTCATCCCGCCGATCTTCGCTTCGTCGATTCTGATGTTCCCCAATCAGATCGCCGGCATGATGCAAAACGAGTGGCTGCAGCGGTTCTCCGGAGCGCTGAGATACGACGGCTGGCTGTACATCGCCGTGTACACGACGCTGGTCGTGTTCTTCACGTACTTCTATACGGCGATTCAGTTCAATCCGACGGATGTCGCCGACAACCTGAAGAAGCAAAATGCCTCGATCCCGGGTATTCGCCCCGGCAAGCGGACCGCCGAGTACATCGACTTCGTACTGTCCCGACTGACGTTCGTCGGCTCTTGGTACATCTCGGCCGTGTGCGTCCTGCCCACGTTCCTGCAGACCAAGTTTGACGTGCCGTTCTATTATGGTGGCACGTCGTTGCTCATCGTGGTCGGCGTTGCGTTGGATACCGCGCAGCAGATCGAGAGCCACTTGGTCACCCGCAGCTACGAAGGCTTCGCTGGTCCTCGTGGCCGTGGCAGCCGTCGATAACCGTGTAGGCTGGTGACCGTGAACGCCGCCGGAGACTCCCACGACGAGCCGCACGTGCACGGCCCGAACTGCGACCACGATCACGGGCACCACCACCACGAGGCTCAGCAACCGGCGGTGAAGACCGAACGCCCGGGACGCAATGACCCGTGCTGGTGTGGCAGCGGCGTGAAATACAAGAAGTGCCACCGAACCGCCGACGGCGCATGAGCGCGTGGCCCCTCGGCGGAGGGCGAGCCGGGCTTACGGCACGTCCGCGCCACACCGGTTGTCGACCCAGTCCCCCGAACAGTCGAACAACTCGTTGACCCACTCGACCGCGCCGGCCTCACCGTCGACCGCAGCGACCGTGAGCAGTTGTTGGTAGGCCAACATGTCGACTTGCAGAACCTGCGTCGGGAGTCCCAGCACGTTGATGTACACGGTGCCCGCAGGCGTTAGGCCACCGTCGACGTCGTAGTTCTCGATGAAGACCGTCAGGCCATCCTCTGCCCCGGCGTAACGGATGTTGCTCAGTCCTGCGAACTCGCCCTTGGTCTCGATGTCCATCTCGGGGTTGTCGTTAGGGTTGCCGTCGACCCCCCAGTCTGGCTCTTGCCCCGTGCACCAGTTCTCAACGCTGCAATCCGAGTCGTGCACGCCGAGGCTGCCGCCGAAACGCACCAAGTGCAGTCCCCAGTCTTGCACCGTTGTGTCCCACGTCGCCGTGACGCGGACGTCCGACGCGACGCACTCGGTGTGCAGCACGGCGCGGACGTACGCGGTCGTACCGGCGTCGTTCGACAAGAGGATTTTGACCAGAATCTCACCGCAGAACAGCGGGACCTCCCGCGAAAATGCGCCGGTATTGTCGTCGGTGGGTAGCAGGCCGCCGGTGAACCGGCCATCGGACGCCAATACGAAGAACTGACCTGGGCCGTCGTGGCCGGCAGCACTGCCTTGGACCTCATACGTTGACGTCGCGCCCGCGGCAAAGTCGTCAACGTCGGTCATCGCTTCCGGGCAGCCGTCGCAAACGTATGCGCCTGGTGCGTCTGCATCGGGTCGAGGGTCTTGGGACGGTCCGGGTCCGTCGCCCGCCGGTGGGGGTCCGTCGGTCCCCGAGTCGGCGGTGCTGTCGTCTTCGGATTCTCCGGTGCTGCCTGAGTCGCGATCGTCGTCTGAGCCAGTGTCGTCGGCGGTGTCGTCGGCAGTGCTGTCGGCGGTGGTCGGGTGAGACTGCCCGAGGACGCGCCGGACGTGCCGCTTGCGAGGTCGTCGTCGGGCTCGGACGTTGGACATCCGGTTCCGAGGGTGAGCACGAGCGTGCTCGTGAGGGCCGTCAGGGCAGGGGAGAGCGTCGAGAGTTTCATTCGTTGGGCCAATCGTTTTTGTCCAGCGTGGCTGGGGTTCGACCACCAAACGATCACCAACAGACCAAGTCGCGTGGCCCGTCGCGCGTTTCTGCGTCAAAACGCCAAAAAGCGCCGATTGGGCCGGACAAGTGCGTTGCGGAAGCTCAAGATAAGGCCATGTCTCTTGTTTGCTGCCTTCGCGACGCTGTCCACCTCGGGTCTCATTCACGCGTTGCGGTCATCGTGGCTGCGGCGGGGCTGGCGGCATGCGGTAAACCGCGTGATGCGGACACCTCGTTTGGAGGCAGTCTCGATGGCGCGCCGGCCGGCAGCGACACCGCGAGTGTGACGTCGAGCGGGGCACCCGGATCCTCGACCGGGGCGATGGCGGACGACACGAGTCCCGGTTCGAGCGGCGCCGAAGGCGACATCAAACTGGACGTCGCTCCAGTGGACATCCCCGCCCCCGCGCAGGACTACTGCAACTTCGTCGACATCCTCTTTGTCATCGACAACTCGCTGTCGATGGACGAGTACCAGACGCAGTTGGCGCTCGCGTGGCCGACGTTCGTCGACGAGATGTGGGCGAACCTTCCCGAGGGCACCGATCTCCACGTCGGCATGACCACGACGTCGTTCTTTGACGGCAGCTGTTCCGAGGCCGTGTTCAACTGCGAAACGACGGCATCGGACTCGTCCATCGCAGCGCACTACACCACGCCTGACGTGGGGAGCACGGGGGTCAACGGTGAGCAGGGACGGCTATTTGAGTGGGACGGCCGCCGATACTTCGAGGCTACCGTCGGGGACGACGCCGGTGATCTGAAGCTGTGGTTTTCTCAAGCCGCGGTCGCGGCGGG
>JAESSZ010000855.1 GCA_016763875.1 Nannocystaceae bacterium | reverse complement strand
CCCGTCCTGGCCCTGGGCGGGGAACTCCAGCGGATCGGGATCGGGGCCGTCGGTGCACACGCACGCCACAAACGAGTGGCGGCCCGAACCGGGGGGGTCGCGTTCTTGCGAGCCCTGGATCTCCGCGGACGCGTACCCCCGGTCGGTGCATTCATGTTCACACGCTTTGTGCCGGTTTGAATTGCCGACCGCGACCCCTGCGAATGCACCACATGCCCCAAAACCCGTCGCCAGCACGCCCACGAGGAACAGCGTGCGTTTGCCCTTGCCGTGTTTCCCCGCAACTACCTCGCTCATCACGCGGGCCTGTTGGCTCTTGCCCACGCCGCCCGACGAGAACACGGCGATCACCAGCACCACCATCCCGAACATGAACACGACCGAACCAAAAAGCATCGGCGGAATTGCAGAAACGAGCGGCATGCCTGAGCACCTTCTCACCGCGATGGCTGACGGTGCAACCACAGTCACCTCGCGACCGCATCGAATATTCCCGCCCCGTGGGTCAACAAGCACGTGGGTGCAAACGTGGTCTGCAATCCAGCGGTGCTACGATGCATAGCCCGCGATGGCCAAGAGCAAGCCGACCAGTAACGAGTTGCCGACGGGCGAGGTGCGCGTGCAGTTCGGAGACGCCGCAGCTCCGGTGGCTGGTGTCGAGCGCAATCGCGTGTTCTCTGCGCTGCACGCGAAGATGTTCGGGACATCCGATGCCGTCACCATCGGACGTTTTGTCGTCGATCGTCGCATTGGCTCGGGGGCGATGGGAATCGTGTACGCAGCCTACGATCCCGAGTTGGACCGTAGGGTCGCCCTCAAGCTACTGCGAGAGCCCGACGGTGGCACGCTTGCAACGGCCCGCATTGAGCGTGAAGCACGAGCGCTGGCCAAGCTCCGCCATCCCAACGTGGTGACAGTCTATGAAGTCGGCCACCACGAGGGTGATCGATTCATCGCGATGGACCTGGTGGACGGAGAGACGCTGCGCGAGTGGTTGTCGACGAGGCGCACGTACAAACAGATCCTGGAGATCCTGATCGAGGCGGGACACGGCCTGGTAGCGGCCCACGCTGCGGGACTGGTGCATCGCGATTTCAAACCAGACAACGTGTTGGTCGAGCAGGGGCACGCTCGGGTCGTGGACTTTGGACTCGCGCGCCCTGACGACAACGACGGCCCGGCGGCCGGAGTTCTCGCGACGCTCGATGGCAAGGAGGCCTTACCTACTTCGAGCAAGCTATTCACCGCAACTGGGGCGGCGGTGGGGACGCCCGCCTATATGGCTCCCGAAGCGTTCATCGGGGAATCCGACGCACGCAGCGATCAGTTCGGTTTCTGCGTCACGTTGTACGAGGCTCTGTATGGGGTGCGTCCGTTCGACGCGGAGTCGATTACCGCGCTGCTCGAAGCGGTTGAGCACGGCACACTGCAGCGGCCCAAGGCTGGCTGCTCAGCGCCCTCTTGGGTGCGGCGGATTGTCGTGCGTGGTCTTTCCACCGACCCCGAGGACCGATGGCCTGACATGCTGGCTTTGCTCGACGCCCTTGAGCGCTTTCGCCGTCGCTCGTTGGTGCGGCGGGTGGCGGTCGCGGGCATTGGCGGCACGCTCGTGGGGGCGGTGGTGATGGCTGTGTCGACCCCCGAGGATTCCGCGTGCAGACGCAGCGGCGAGCGGATGGAGGGGGTCTGGAACTGGGGGCGCAAGTCGGCAGTGAAGGCGGCATTCGCAGACATCGACGTGCCCTATGCCGCCGATGCCTGGCGCGGTGCCGCGAGCACGATCGACGACTACACCGAGGCCTGGGTAGTCATGCGACGCTCGGCGTGTGAGGCAACATTTGAGCGCGGCGAGCAGTCCGAGGCGCTCTTCGACGCGCGGATGCAGTGTCTGGACCGTCGCCTGGAGGAAGTCGATGCGCTGCTCACCGCATTCGAAACACCCGACGGGGAGATCATTGCGCGTTCGGTGGCGGCGTCGCTGAAGTTGAGCTTGCTGGACGACTGTGCCAACGAAGTACTGTTGCGTGCCCAACTCAATCGCGCCGACGGGCCACAACTGCCAGTGGCATCCGACGAAATGTACGCGGAGCTGGCGAAAGCGACGACAAAACGCCGCACCGGGAAGTACGCCAAGGCGCTGGTCCAAGCCAAGGATCTGGCCGAACGTGCGGACGCGGGTGGCTATCTCGAGCTCGCCACCAGGTCGTACCTTCTTGTCGCTATCCTAGAGGATCGCTTGGCAGACGAGAGCGCCGCCGAGATTTCGGCCAAGACAGCGATGGTCCGCGCCGAGCTGCTGGGCGACGAGAAGGCGGGCGCCTTGGCGCAGATCACACTCGTGTCTCTGCTAACCCAACGGCACGCAATCAACGACGCGCACGACTGGATCCGACTGACTCGTGCCACGTTGCAGCGCCTTGGCGATCCGCCCGCACTCCTGGCGACACTGGTCAGTCGAGAGGGCGTGCTGTTGTTGGAGGATGGTCGCTACGACGACGCTCTCGTACGGCAGCGGGAGGCGTTGGCTCTGCGGCAAGGCTACATGGCGGCGGGCAGTCCGCTGCTCGCGACGAGCCACTTTCGGATCGGCACTACGTTGAGCAGCCTCGGTCGTTCCGAGGAAGCACTGAGCGAAACGCGTCTCGCGCTTGAGATTCGAGTATCCGCGCTTGGCGAACACCATCCCGATGTTGCGACTGCGCACAGCGCCGTGGCGACGGCTTTGCAGGACCTCGGGCGCATGTCCGAAGCCGTCGAAGAGGCGCGCCTGGCTATCGAGCTAAGCACACATGCGCTCGGCCCGTGGCATACAGATGTTGGGCGGGCCCACGCCAACTTGGGGATTGTCCTGGCGCAACGGTCGATGGATCCAACGGAGGGCATCCCATCTTTCCGCAAGGCGGTCGAGATTTTCGAGGTTGCCAAGGGGCCGCGGAGTCTCGAGGTGGCGTATCAGTTGGGAAACATCGGACGTGTGCTGATGCACGTCGCAGACAAGCAAGCAGTGCCGACGCTCAAGCGAGCGCTGTCGATCTACGACGAGGTGCTCGGTCCTGACCATCCCGACATTCTACTGGTGCTCAATAGCCTGGTGAACTATCTCGGACGCAGCGAGGAGTACGACGACGCGCTCGTCTTTGCCCTGCGCGCCGTCGAGCTGGGTACCAAAGCATTCGACGGTGACCATCCAAGCACGGCTGGGGCGTGGACGGAGTTGGGCGGCCTCCGTAGACAGCGAGGCGAATTCGAGGAGGCGACCGAGGCGCTGAACAATGCTGTGGACATGTTCACGCGACTGGATAGTCGGCCCGCTGCCGTCGCGCCCCCCAAGACAGAACTCGCGCGCCTCTACTTCGAACACGGCGACATCCCAGAGGCGATCGAGCAAATGGAGGGGGTTCGCGCAGCGTTGCAGAAAGACCCAATGGACCACGAGGAGTGGCTGGGCAAGGTCCAAGCGTGGCTCGATGACCCCACCTCATTGCCGTAGACGAGGAGCAGACGGCTAGTTGGCTTTCTTCGTGTGGGCCTTCCTCTTGCAGCCCAGACGCCCTTCGATGACGTCGCACGTCCAGCGAATCCTGGGCTAACGCAACTTCCCAAGTTCACTCTTGGAGGCATACGACGGGCAGTGACGCGCTGCACTG
>JAESSZ010000854.1 GCA_016763875.1 Nannocystaceae bacterium | reverse complement strand
TCGAGCGGCGGCGCGATACATCGGCTCCGCAGTCCGTTCGTCGGGCACCCGCGCTCACTGGTTCGACGTTGGCGGGCGGTACGGTCGACCTGGCCGCGTTGCGAGGTCAGGTGGTCGTGGTCGATTTTTGGGCTTCATGGTGTGGCCCTTGCCGCGCGGCGATGCCGGGGTTGCAGGCCCTTGCCGACGAATTCGCCGCAGCCGGCGTCGTGGTGATTGGGGTATCGGTCGACGAGCAGGTCGAGGATGCCCAGGACTTCGCTGAGGCGATGCAGGTCACGTTTCCTCTTGTCGTGGACGCTGACCACACGCTGGCCGACGCTTGGCAACCGCCGAAGATGCCGACCACCTACGTCATCGACGCCGACGGCATGCTCGTCGCGACATTTTCCGGCTACAGCCCGGGCGAGCACGACACACTCCGGGAGCTGGTCCGACGGCTCGCGACAGACAACGACGCGAGCCGGTAGCGGCACCGGACCACGATCAATGTGAAGCACTTGAGGTCGTAAAAACCACGGGTGGCTGCGAGTGACGCTCGTGAAGACGACGGGTCACCGTGCGGGCCCACTGTGCGCCGGAAAGGGCATTGCCTGCGAACTCGGATATTGCGACGCCGAGCAGCCGTCCCGACTCGAGATGAAAGCCGATCGCGAGCGCTCCGCGGAAATCCTGGTGCGTGTATCGCAGCGCGAATTCGTCGGGGAACTCGCCTCGCCACAGCGTCGTCTGCCCGCCGCCGAGTCCTACGTCGACGAGGCTGCGAGTTCTGCCTTGCT
The DNA here is from genome assembly GCA_016763875.1 of Nannocystaceae bacterium. GTDB lineage: Bacteria > Myxococcota_A > Polyangia > Nannocystales > Nannocystaceae > JAESSZ01. The sequence continues at coordinate 6,339 of JAESSZ010000854.1, read as the reverse complement.
CGTCGCGAACCCGCACGGAAGCGTTCGTGCATTGACGCCTGATCGCCGGGTCCTGGAGCGCGAGGCGCACCATGGCCTCGCCGAGGCATCCGAACGCGTGCACCAAGGAGTCGCGAACGAAGCCCCCTGACTCCCAGGTCTCGATTTCGTACTCAATCATGACGTTGTGGATGGTTCCTATCATTTTGAAAATTAAAATCAACGAGAGTCTGAAAGATCGCCCTACGTGGCACATGTGGCATAGTGGTATAATTTAAGTTGAAAACGATTATCAAAATGGTAGGAGATACGCGGATGGCATCGATATGACGGTTTCAATCGCAACCTCGTCCCACACCATGGCTCCGCGGCGGCGTACCCGGTCGCACCACGTCGAGCTCGCGACCGTGCAGCAAGCGCATCGCCTCTCGGCGCGCCTCCGGTGGTTTCGCTTCGCATGCGACCGGGTCGGATCTGGTTGGACGCCAGGGGACAAGATCATGCTGCGTGTCTCAAACCGTGCGCGTCGGGCCTATACGCTGTGCGCTGTCGATCCCGACCGCGACGAGTTCGAAGTTGTCGCCATCGCCCACGGTGCTGGTCCCGGTGGGGTGTGGGCGGGACAGCTCGCCGTGGGTGATACGACCGAGTTCCAAGCTCCAAAGCGGGATGTCGACATCCGCATCGAGCGGGAAGGTACGGTCGTGCTCCTTGGCGACGAGACCGCCTTGGGCTTGTTTGCGGGCGTTGGTGCACGAGCCCCCGAGACCGCCGCGTTGATCGGTGCGGTCGAGCACCCCGCACACGTGGGCAATGCCCATCGGACTCTGTCGCTGAATCTCGAGGCCGTCGGCGGTGATCCAGCCCACCCGGGCGGCGGACTCCTGGCTTGGTTACAGCGCACGCCCTTCGTCCCGCGCGATGCCCACTACATCGTGTGCGGGCATCGGACCGTCGTCCGGCGGATCGCCGGCGAACTCACCGAACGAGGCGTCCACTCCGAACGCGTGCGCGCGCGGACTTACTGGTCGTGAGCGGCTCTCGATTGACGCTGCTGTCCATCCTCTCCTCGGCGCCCAGGTTCGCGATCTTCGCTCCATTGGTGCTGCTGCTCGGTGTGGTGGCGAGCCATGTCCGTCCGCTCGCGTCCGCGAAGGCGCCGTCGGTCGTCGCGGAGCCAGGCTCACGGCCGCGGCAACCACTGACGCGCGCTGAGGCGGTGTCCGATCTTCAGGATTGGCGGCGACGCGTGGTGGCCGTGCATCCCGAGCCGTACGCACACGTGACCCACGAGGCGCTCGATGCCGCGGTTGCCGCGACGATCGTGGGGCTCCCGGTAGAGATATCGGTCGAGGAGTTTTTCGTGCGGGTTGCGGAAGTTGCCGCCCTTATTGGGGATTCGCATACCAGCATCGTTGCCCCGAGCTCTCGCGCCGCGCTCCGCATGCCGATCGTCGTCGAGGACGGGTCGTTGTGTTTTGAACGTCGGGCGGGCCCCGTGCCGGCCGGCGCATGCATCGAGTTCGTCGGATCTCTCGCTGCCTCCGAGGTGCTTCGCCGGTCCCGACGGATGGTCAGTGCAGAAACATTGGCTGGCGCCGACCGGTTGGTGCCAAACCGCATCCCGCTACTGCTCGCATCTCTGGGCTATCGCGACACGGTTCCGCTGACCGTGCGTCTTCCCAACGGGGAGCGACAGACCGCGACGTTGACCGCCGAGCCCAAGGGCCCTGCGGCGGCCGAAGCCCTCACCGTGGAAAAACTCGAGGGCGGCATCTTTCTGCTGACGTTGCGGACCATGGTCATCCGCCGACCCGGGGAGTACAGCGCTGCGTTTGCGGGGATCTTCGCCGCGATCAAGAGACACTTTGTGCGAGGGGTGGTGATCGACCTCCGCGACAACGACGGCGGAGACACGCGGGTTGGCGAGCTCCTCCTGTCGTACATCACCGAGCGATCCCATCGGCTCGTCGCGCGAAAGCGGTGGAAGGTGTCGGCATTGATGCAGGCCCAGGTGCGCGAGATGGGCGTCGGATTTGAAGCCTACTTGGACGCGCCCGTGGGCGGCATGCTCATCACCGACGTTGAAGTGTTCGAACCTATCGAACGAACCGACCGATACCGCGGTCCCGTGGTGTTTCTGACCGGTCCCAAGACGCTGTCCGCTGCCATGATGACCGCGGATGCGGTGAGTGAATACAAACTCGCGCTGGTGGTCGGCGAGTCGACGAGTTCGCCCCCCAACTACTTTGGGGAAACCTATATCTACCAGCTGCCTCACTCCGGCTTGAGCGCGACGATCTCGACCGCGGCGTTCGTACGCGCGAGTGGCGAGCCGTCCGACGCCTCGATGGTGGATCCGCACGTTTGGGCTGCGACCCGTTTGCTCGATCGCCTCAGTGGCGGCGATCACGGTTTGCGCACCGCAATCCAACTGATCGAGCGCTGGAACAATCCCTCTGGGGGAGGCGTTGCGCTGGCGTCACGCGTGTCTAGGGAGGGCGTGTGATTCGGCCATCCCGCGTGCCGTACTTTTTACCGACCCAACGCCACCGCTCGCGGCTCACTGAACCAACGCGGTGGCGCTTTGTTCGGCAGCACCGTCGGCACTGGTCGCAGGATCCCGCGTGGTCTCAATCGCGTAGTGCTCGGCGTCGAAGCGGGCGGTGGTCTTGCGGAACTGGAACGTGAACCCCGGCCACAACGTCGTGTTGCAGCCCCGGTCGTCCAGGTACCAGCTTCTGCAGCCCGTCGCCCACACCGTGTTGGCTTGCCGAGCAGCGATGGTTTTGTTGAAGCGCGCCTGCGCCGAAGCCTGCACTTCTACCGAGTCCCAGCCGCCATCCTTCATTTGTCTTAGCGCATCAATGATGTAGGCGATCTGCGACTCGATCATGTAGACCATTGAGCTGTGACCCAGGCCGGTGTTTGGCCCAGCGAGGAAAAAGAGATTCGGGAAGCCGGTGACGCAGGTGCCTTTGTAAGCCTGCATATGCTCGTCCCAGAGCTCCGCCAGATCGGCGCCGCCGCGCCCGAAGATGGCGCCCCGCGGGATCTGTCGCTGTACGGCGAAGCCCGTGCCGTAGATGATCGCATCGAACTCGTAGTGCTTACCGTCGCGCGTTTCGAGCCCCGTCGTGCTCGCCCGTGCGATGGGGTCGGTCACCACCGTCACGTTGTCCCGCATCAACGCAGGGTAGTAGTCGTCCGACAGCAGCACGCGTTTGCAGCCAATGGTGAACTTGGGGGTGACCTGCTCGAGCAGTTGTGGGTCGGTGACCTGGCTGCCGATATGTTTGCGAGCGAAACGCTCCGCCAGCTTCATCAGTACGGGTTTGCCGGTGAACGCCAGCGCACGCAGCTCCAGGTTGCTCCAGATCCATCCGCGTAGTGCTTTCTGAGCCAGAGGCACACGCTTGTACAGGGCTCGCTCGCTGGGGCTGATGGGTCGGTCCGGACGCGGCACGATCCATGGCGGCGTGCGTTGGAACAAATGGGGCCGCTGGGCGGTGCGGGCGAGGTGGGGGACGAACTGGATCGCGCTGGCTCCCGTACCGATCACCGCCACGCGCTTACCCGCCACGTCGAAGTCGTGGTTCCATTGTGCCGAATGGAAGCGCTCGCCCTGGAAGTCTTCCATGCTGTCGATGTTGGGCAACGCGGGGTCACTCAGCGCGCCCATGCCCGAGATCACGACCCGCGCCCGATAGGACTCCCCACTGGTGGTCGTCACTGTCCACAGCCGAGTCTTGTCGTCGTAGCGGCTGCAAGCGACCTCTTGGTTGAAGCGGATGTGCGGCCTCAGACCGTAGGTCTTCACGACGTCGACAAGGTAGGCCTGAATCTCGTCGTGCCCCGCGTACAGGCGGGTCCAGTTTGGGTTGGGCGCGAACGAAAACGAATACAGCGGTGAGGGCACGTCGCATGCGCAGCCGGGGTAGTTGTTGTCGCGCCACGTGCCTCCGATCTCGGCGGCGCGCTCCAGCAAGACAAACGGTCCGATGCCGGCTTCGCGCAACTTGATAGCCATGCCCAGTCCGGAGAAGCCGGTGCCGATGATGACCACTGGCCACACTTCTTGTGGGGGCTGAGACAACGCGTTGGGTTTGTCCTCACGGGTCGGCGTCGGGGAGGTCATGCAAATCGTGCCTTGTTCACAGCGAGTGCTCTCAACTTTAGGTTCTGAGTCGTCGTTCGACAACCGAGGGGCGCCGCTTGCCGCCGTCAATCAGCTGGCTGTGCCCGGCGTGCTACACCGAGTGTATGGCGCTCGATCCCAAGGAAGAACTCCCGCTCGGCGATCCGCGTCCCATCTCGATCGAGATACCGGGCAAGACCGGCATGCTGCTGGTGTCCATCGCCCAGGAGGTTGGGGCGAGGTCACCGGGGGAGGTCGTGGCGCAAGCGCTCGGGATCATGCAGACGATTCGGCAAGCCGCCAAGCAGGGCAAGCGCATCATCATGCGCGATCCGAAGACCGGGCACGAAGTCGACTTGGCGCTGTAGCTGGCGTTTCCGTGCCTCGGGCGAGTGGCTCACTCCGTCACGACGAGTCGTTGGTTGCGCGCGACGTCGGTGAGCACGTGCTCGATGCCCGAGGCCGGGAAGTACACGCGGACCTGCGCCAGCGGTTGGTCCTGGGCGGGGCCGTCGCTCCATCCCAGCCCAAAGTGCACCTCGCGCCCGCCGTCGCCGAGATAGTGCGTTGTGGTGCCGACCTCGCGGTATTGCGAGCGCCCGCCCAGCTCGGGGATCACCGTGACTTTGGCTCCGATCCCATCGCGGTTGCTGACCGTGCCCACGGCACGCACTTGCAGCCAGTCTCCGGCGTCCTCGGTGTCGTTGCGAAACAGGTTGGGGTAGCCCGCGTTGTTCACAAGGAAAACGTCGACATCACCATCGGCGTCATAGTCGAACATGTTCAGGCCACGGCCCTGCGTATCCCCCTCGGACAGCAAACCGACCGCGGGCGCGATGTCTTCGCTGAAATGCCCGTCGCCGCGGTTGAGCCACAACCGGTTGCCGTCCTCAAGATAGGACGTGTAGTAGTAGCCAGCCGTCATCATGAGGTCGAGATCGGCGTCGTTGTCGGCGTCGAAGAAACTGGTGCCCCAGCCCCAGCCCGCCGAGCCCAGGCCGAGTTCGGCGGCCGACTCCTCGAACCGACGGTTTCCGACGTTGCGGAAGAATCGATTCTCAGGGTGCCCGCCGGGTTGCGTGATCGCGGTGATGAACCAGTCGAGGTCCCCGTCCCCGTCGAAGTCGCCCATCGTCGAGCCCATGCCGTTGCGGTCGGTGCCGACCCCCGCGAGCACGGTGCCGTCGAGAAAGGTGCCGTCACCGTTGTTCCAAAACAATCGTGTGCAGCGAAAATCCGAGGTGATGGTGAGGTCAGGCAGGCCATCGCCGTCGAGGTCGGCGAAGTTGGGCGCAAAGGCGTAGGTCCCGGGCTGTTCGTCGAGCAACGCCGCGATGGGATCGAGGTTGAGGCCCGCCGCGTCGGTGACGTCCTCAAAATAACCGGGGGCCAGATCGCCGAGGTTGTGAAGCAGACGCGAGTGCGACGCGGCTTCGGAGACCCCGGCCTCGGTCTTCCACTCACCGACGTACAGGTCGAGGTAGCCGTCCAGGTCGTAGTCCCCCACGGCCACGCTCGTGGGTGAGTGGGGCACGCCGCTCCTGAGGGCCGCACCTCGTTCGACGGCCTGTTCGGTGAACACGCGGCCATCGCTGATGTACAGCTCGTACCGGGTCCCGCCGAGGCGCGTGACGTACAGGTCTTGGTCGCCGTCGTTGTCGAAGTCGGCGAAAACGGCGCCATTGGTGCCGTCGCCCGACACGAGTCCGACCTCGACCGCGATGTCTTCGAACGTGCCGTCACCGCGGTTGCGGTACAGCCGGTCTTGGCCGTAGGTGCGGGCAAAAAACAGGTCCAGCCAGCCGTCGTCGTCGAAGTCGCCGATCGCACTGGCGCCGGCCATGCGCTCAGCGATGCAGAAGCCGCCCGTGCCCGGCCCCGCCTGATCGATGAGGCAGTTGGGGACGGTCTGAAACGTGCCGTGTACATCGTGGATGCCCGCTTCCACCGCGACATCGACGAAGCTGACGACGGGCTGATGCACCGTGGCCCCCGCTGTGCCCGAGCCCGAGGTTTCGGGGCCGCGCGAGGTCGTCGGCAGTCGCGTGCTGTCCGTTGTTGTCGACTCGGCTGATGCTTGGCCCGATGTTTGGCCTGATTCTTCGGCGGCCGCCGACGAGGTCGACCCGGTGCGCCCGTCGTCGGAGCTGGGAGCGGCAGGGTGCAAAGGCTGCCCTGCGTCGTCTCCGCAGCCCACGCCAGCGCTGCCTAGGCCGAGCAGG
>JAESSZ010000853.1 GCA_016763875.1 Nannocystaceae bacterium | reverse complement strand
GCCAGCAGACTCCGCCGCCGCGTACGCCCACGACGACGAGGGCGACGCTGCCCAGGCCCCACGCGTCCGGCCGGCGCCCACACAACTCGATAACCTCGACGATGCACTCGCGGCGGTCGCCGCTGCCAACCCACAGGGCGCGATCGTGTTCTTGCAGGGTCACGTCCAGGCGACGCCATCCGATGTCGCCGCGCGCCTCGCTCTGTCGAGGGCGCTGGGCTACGTCGGGAGATTCAAGGACGCCGCCGAGGTCCTCGCCGATCCCAAGGGAAGTCCGGAAGACCCCCAGGTCGTGATCCGTCGCGCAGTGCTGGCCGAGCGACTCGGTGCCGCCGCCGATGGTCTCGCGTGGCTTCAGGCCGCGAGCGCAAAGCATCCAAAAAACTTGCCGTTGCAGGGCGAGCTCATGTGGATGCTCGCCCGAACCGGAAAACTCGACGACCCCCAGGCCAAGGCGTTGATGGAAGGCTTGTATGACGCCTTCGATGCGGGTGCCGCCACCTCGGCCGCCGCGTTGCTCGCGATCGCACAGGCAGCTTTGGGCCGACGCAGCAGCGGGGGATTCCACGACGCGAACATGGTGCTCGAAGACGCCGAGGCCGCCGCCCCCGCATCGGCTGGCACGTGGATCTCAGACCGCGTGCTCTTGGTTCGCGGCGAGTTGTTCCTCCAGAAATACGCAGAGACCGACGCCGCACAAACGTTTGGCCTCATCCTTGCCCGCGACGCGTGGCACCCCGACGCGCTCGTAGGGATGGCGCGCGTGCACATGGCCGGACTACGCATTGGCGAAGCCACGCGTTTCGCGGGGGAAGCGTTACAAGTTGCGCCCGGCCACCCGGGCGCTCACGCCGTGCTCGCTGAAATCGCGCTCATCGAAGGCCGACGCGGTGAAGCGAAGGAGCGGCTCGCAAAACACGTACTGGCCACCAACCCTGCCGACCGTGCGGGGCATGCGGTACTCGCCGCCATGGCCATCTTCGAGCACGACGCGGCGGCGTACGACAACTCGCGAGACCGCGTGCTGGCCGTCAACCCGTCCGACGGCCGGTTCTTCGCCCACATCTCGGAGATCCTCGGATTTCTCCACCTGTACCCGGAGTCCGACGTCGTGCTCAACGAGGGCATGGTGGCCGCGCCAAACAACCCGTATGTGCTCAGCGCGCTGGGACTCAATCAACTCAGGATCGGGCACGAGAAAAAGGCCCGAGCCTCCCTGGCCGCCGCATGGGAGCGTGACGAGTTCAACGAGCGCACACACAACGTGCTCGACCTCTACAACGAGACCATCGACAAGGACTACAGCGACAAGGCGATCGGCGACCTCACCGTTCGGTTGCCCAATGAAGACCGCGAGTTCGTCCAGGGCGCACTGCTCAGCGCAGTACGCGGGAGCCGAAAGGAACTCGACGACGCCTATCACATCAAGACCGGAGACTTGCGTCTCGAGTTCTACGCCGATCCGCAGGCGTTCTCGGTCCGCACGGTTGGCGTGCCGAGCCTGGGCGCACTGGCAGTGTGCTTTGGTCCGGTGATCACGTTCGTCGGGCCGTACACGGGCGCCTACAACATGGAGATGGTCGTACGGCACGAGTTGGCGCACACCTACGCTATCAAGATCAGCCAGGGTCGCGTGCCACGGTGGTTCACGGAAGGACTCTCGGAGTGGGAGTCGGAACTCGAGGATCCCGCGTTCGCGCGCGAGAGTGCAGCGCTGCTCAGCGGGGCACGCAGTGCAGGCAAGTTGCGCCGACTCTCGGAACTTGAGTTGGCGTTCATTCGCGCTGACAGCAGCCTGATGATGGAAGTCGCCTACGCCACCGCCGCGTACGCGATGCGCTATCTGGGTTCGACCTACGGCCGCGACAAACTGATCTTGATCCTCGAAGGCTACGGTACGGGCGGGGAAACCGACGCACTGTTTTCAAAACACCTGGGTAAAGACCTCGCGACGGTTGAGAAAGACTTCGAGCGATGGTTCTTCGGCGAGCTCGACCGCAAGCTCTGCGGATGGTCGCCCGTCGTCGACGGCCCAGGCGATGCTCGCGACGAAGCCTTGCGCAAGGCAGTGGCACTGGCGGGCAGCGGCGACAATCAAGCGGCGAGTCGGGCGCTACAAGCCCTCGTCGGGGGTGACGGCGACGGCTACGCGCCACGCATGATGCTCGCGAAGTTGCTGCTCGACGGGCCCAAGCCAGCGGCAGCGGTGCGTCACCTGCGGGCCGCCGCGAAGTTTCGCTCCGAAGACATCGAGCCGCTGGTGCTGCTTGCCAACCACGCCCGTCAGCAAGGCAATGTGGCCAACGAGAAGAAACTGCTGCTCGAGGCACTGGCGTTGGACGGCGACTCGCTGGAGCCGGCGGCCCGGCTACTGATGTTGGCGCACGTGACCGCGGACCCCAAGGCGCTGGCGATCGCACGGCGTCGTGTTCGGGCCATCGCGCCGCTTCACCCGATCACGTTGGTCGACGAGGCGCTGCGACTGGCCAACGCAGGCGAGCTGCGCGCCGCAAAGAAGTGGCTCGACCGCGGCGCTGGAGGGTTGGCGCAACGTGGCGGTCCGGCCGACACGCTGGTCGTGGCCACCCTCGCAGCCAAGGCAGTCGGCGACAAAAGCAGAGCCAAGCGGCTCAGCGACGCCGCCCGAGCCGCGCCCGAGCTGCCCGCTGCAGCGAAGAAACTCCTGGTCCCGTAGCGGCGACGTCTTAGGGTTCGCAGCCGAACTCGGCGGCCTCGGAGTTGCTGTCCGGGGCCGCACAAGCGCTCTTGAGTGTGTCTGCATCCTGGTAGATGCAGGATTTTTCGCCCGCAACGTACAACTCCCCGCAGCCGCCCTCACCGAACGGCTTGTCGGGATCGCACAGCACGCATTTGGACACGTCCGTGTCGCACACGAAACTCTCGTCGCAGAAGAACGAGCGACAGTACTGGTCCAAGACGTCTTGGCCCCCGTAGGTACTCGGGCTGTACACGGTGCCGCTGCCGTCCCCGCAGATGTTCGTATCCACGTCCAGCTCCAGACCGGCGACACACGCACCGCCAACGGGTGGGCACCCCTTCACGCCACCGAGGTCGGCGCAGGTCATCCCCATTGGGCTGTAGAACGGGCCGCCGCCCTCAAGCTCCGCGAAGAACATACCGACCTGCTCGTTCATCAAGGAGGACTCGGGGTCGCAACCGACGTTGCTACTGAACGCGGCAACGCAGATCTTCTCGACCTTTGAGGTGTCCAAGTCGAGGTTGTCGGGATCGAACACGCACTGCGCGATGTATCGATTGTCCCCGGTCGAGTCACAGTCAGACCCGGAGCCACAACGCTGGACGTCGTCCTTCGGGGCAAAGATGGCCGAGCACGAGACCGTGGAAGAGATGGCGAGGCCGAGCGCCATGAAAGCGAAGGTTCGAAAGCGGAACATGATCGGAGCGTTAGCCGTCGGCGGAATCGGAGCTTACGGACGCTGTGTCGGGTCTGCAAGCGGGGAGAGAAACCTCGAAAATCGTGCCAGAAGGGCCGGTTTCGGCCACCCGAACGCTGCCATCGTGGTCTTGCAGGATCTGTTGCACCGTGGGGAGCCCCAGGCCCGTCCCCCGCGCTTTGCGGGTGAAGAACGCCTCGAAAATGGTGTCTAGCTGCTCTTGTGGCAGGCCGATTCCAGGGCCGTTGTCCTTCACAACCAGATAGACCCGCCCTGCCTTACACCGCACCGTGAGGCGCAGTTGCGGATCGGCGGTCCCCTCGCCAGGCGCCTCCCCCACCAGCGCCTCCTGGGCGTTGCGGAGCAAATTCATGAACGCCTGTCTCAACTGGTTGGGATCACCGGAGACTTCGACCGGACCGTCGGGGAACTCCGTGATGATCTCAATTCCCGCGGACTCCAGTTCGTGGCCCATGAAGTCCAAAAGGTTGCTCAACTCACGCACGAGATCGATACGCGATCGCTCGGGCCGGGGACGGCGGGCAAACCGCAGGTAGTCATCGGTAATCGTCGTCAAACGCTCGACCTCGTTGGTGATCGTGGCGAGCAACTCTCGCGCCTCGGTCGCGTCCTCGGACAACTCATCCTCAAGGAGTTCGGCGTTGAGCACGACACTCGATAGCGGATTGCGGATCTCGTGCGTGATCTGAGCCGCGAGTTGACCGGCCGCCGCCAAACGCTCGCCGCGCAGCAGTCGCCGTTCGCGTTCTTCGAGCGCCGCGGCCATGTCGTTGAACTCACTGGCGAGGTGCCCGACCTCATCCTCGCGGGCGGCGACCGATGCATCGACGCGTTGGGACCAGTCGCCGCGTCCAAGGCTTCGGACGCTGTCGCTGAGGCGGCGTAAGGGTCGTAGCGTCAGCACGACGCCGAACACCGCCAAAATACCGATCGCTGTCGTGCCCAGCGTCACCCCGAGGGTCATCCACTGCACCAAAACCTGGGTGTCGCGGTAGTCGCTGCGCAGCTCCTCGATCGCGAGGTCCGACTGGGCCCCCAGCTGCTCGAAGAGCTGCTCGATCTGCCCTTGGGTACGAACGTCCTCCAGCACGTTCGCCGGTTCCACAACGGCGTCGACCCGTGCGAGGTTTTCCAGGTCGTCCAGCAGGACCAAGATCTCCTGCAGCCGCTGCCGCTGCCCAACGCCAGAGAAACGGCTGGCGTCCGCAATCGCGTGTTCAACGGGTGCACGCGCGGCTGCGATCTCGGCGTTGCGATGGTCCAGCCCAACACCAAACGTCGCGAGGAAAGCGTCGTCGACCCGCGGTATCTCGGGGGCCCCCCGGTCGGCGAGCCCTCGACCCTGATGCGTGTGGACCTGCTCACCGATCCGAACCGCCTGAATGTGCGCGGAGGCCAAGTGGTCGTTGAACTGAACGTACACTTCGGTGAGGCTGTCGAACCCGCCCTGAAGCGCCCGCAACTGACCCAACGTGACTAGGGCAGAACCGGCCGTCGCCGCGACGACGAGCAGCACCAACATGGAGATCCTCGCCGCGAGGCTCCTGCGCAACCGACCGCCAGGGCGGTTGCCTCGATACGAAGACCGAGCGGTGCGCGTCGGCTCGTCGTCCTCCCCAATGACCTCGGAGCCAACCGCCTCACCAGCGCCGCGGCGGGGAATGCTGCGTGTCGGCTCGGCCACTGGCCGGAATCTACCAGGCGCAGCGGGCTAGCGACGGTGACGGTCGTGCCGTTGGTCCGCGCGGGCGCAGAAACTGTTTGTATCGCGCGGCGTGGCATGACAGCGTGTCATTGCTCGCCTAGCGCGCATGTCATGCCGAGTCTCTCGCCCCCGCTGACCTCCCTTCTGAGCCTCGCTCTGGCGACTTCGATGGCTGCCGCGACGCTCCCGGCCACGGCGGTCGCGGCCACCCGCGGCGTCACAGCAGGCGCTGCCATGCATTCAGCCGCGCGGCTGACGGCCCGCCAGATGGCGCCAGCGTCGGTGCTCGGCCTGGACGGTGAGGACACCGAGGCGTCGGCAAAGCTGACGGACGCACTGCGTGCCGCGTTCAAGGCACGTGGGCTTTCCGGAGGCGAGGAGATCAGCCTGGTGGAAATGCGGCTCACGATGGGCTGCTCGAATCTCGAACCTAAGTGCTTGTCCGAAGGCGGCGAAGCACTGTCGGTCGACAAGCTCATCTACGGCGAGCTGCATACCCAGGGCGACGACTTCCAACTTGAGCTCCAAGTCCTGGACGTCGCCACCAGGGAAGTCACCAACCAAGAGAGCTTCAAGGTCACCGCCGAAGACCTCGAACTCGACAACATCGACGCGCGCTCGATGGCAATCGTGACCGAACTGCTGGGCCTCGGGAGTGACTCCGAGTCCGTACCGAGCGCTGGCGCGGATTACGAAACCGACCCCGAGCCCGAAACCGACCCCGTGGTCGAGGACGAGCGCCGTGAGCGTCAGTACTGGTTTGGGCGCGATAAAGACGGACCACGCTGGAAGAAGGCGGGTTTGGGCGTTGGGATCGGGCTCGCCGTTGCGGGCCTGGGCACGGCCATCGCGCTTGGCGTCCAACTTCCGGGGCTTGAAGGTGACGTCTACGAAGCGATCGCCGATACGAGCGAAGCCGCCAATGCGATCGACCCGGCCGTGGTCGCTGAGG
>JAESSZ010000852.1 GCA_016763875.1 Nannocystaceae bacterium | reverse complement strand
TTAGGACCTGCTTCACGTCGTGCATGTATGGGTGCATTACTAACTGCAGGTACTTCCGTTCTTGAACCAACACTAGCAATTGAGGTTCGTAGATCTGGCGGCATGCGTCCTTGGGGTCCGAGAGGCTCGCGGTAATATCGGCTGCCGTCAGGTCGCAGCTAACAATCGTACGGCTGCTATCGCCCGTCTTGACGTACGTACAGCCAGCGGGCAACGAGAACGGATCTCCCCAGCTTCCGAGATGGAAGCCTCGCATCGTGATGTTGCCGTTTTCGTCCGGCTGCGGCGGCACGACGGCCGCGCCCACTGCCTCGGGCGAGACGCCCGGAAGCGAGCATCCGCATTCCACGACTCGGTTGGCCACGGCACAAATCGCAGGGTCAGAGCGCCGCCAAGCGAGCCCAAACGCGCCCGCCATCCAGCAGCCGCGGTAAAACGGCGAGTGAAACTCGTCGTCAGGGTCGGCGAAGTCCGGCACGGGAGCCAGAAAGCTCCCGCTGGCGCGAATCTCAGCGCAAGTCTGCACCAAGCTCGAAGCGGTTGCGTTCGAGTTGGTGTCGAGCTTCATGCGGAAGATGTCCGCCGTGAGCGGGTAGCCGAGCACCCCATCGGCACAGTCGCCGCCGTCGCACGGCAGAGGTCCCGGAACGTCCGACATCCACGAAGTAAAGATGCACTGGCCAACAACGCTGTCGGCATTGTCTTCGAGATCGAAAATCTCGTCTTCGGTGATCCGGGTGGCGCAACCCGCTTCGGCTTCCTTGGAGAAGGACTCTTCGCCCTCGACGCAAATACTCCATGGGGTCACGTCGCCTCGTTCGGCGGTACGACGGCGACCCAGGTCGATGGGGTCGTGCCCAGGAAGGTCGATGATGGCGAAGTACTCGCAGTACTCCTGGCCGCGATCGTCGGCGCCACTGGTATTGACACCCTCGACGTCCCCGCATGACCACCGCACCCAGTTCTCCGTGAACGCGCGCTTGGAACTCTCCAGCACTTCGTCCTGGCGGTTGAGACACTGCTCGCGACGCTCGCCTGCCTCGGTCGCTTCGGGGGTGTCGCACTTGGCCCTGATGCAGACCGTGGGATCCGACTTTCCGTCGTTGCCACCACCACCGCAAGCCAACAGGAGAGCCAGCCCGGTCAAAGGCACGAGTGCGAGTTTCTTCGTAGCTTGCATCGTTCAGTGTCTCCGTAGTCAGAAGTGGTCGCTAAACCTACACTGGGTTTAGACGGCCGGACCTTACTTGTAAAGCCCGGTACGTCACGCCGATAACCCCGTATCGCTTCGAGTGGCCGGCTGTGCTCGATCGCGGTCCCATGGTACCAGAGCCCGCCGGATCGGGGATATCGCGGGGCGCAGAGGATCTGGCGCTCGACCGCCTGGTTGGGCTTTCACCGAGCGCGTCATTGGCGCCGCATGGCTGCGCAAAGAACGCAGACGGGGCGATCTCAGTATCCAATGTGTGTGCGACCGGGGATACAACGACGCGAGGCACCGATGACAGACCGCGTCCTACCGCCAGCGCACCATCGCAAACTCGTCCACTGGTTCGAGCACGGCATTCCGTTCAACGCCTACCTGGGCCTGAAAGTCGACCGACTTGAGCGCGGCCTCGTGGTGCTCCGCCTCCCGTTTCAGGACCATCTCATCGGCGACATTGGCCGCCCGGCATTGCACGGCGGAGTGACCTCGATGCTCGCCGACACTGCGGGTGGTGCCGCTTGTTTCGCCATGCTCGACAACGAGCGGGACCGACTGAGCACCGTAGACCTGCGGGTGGACTTTCTGCGTCCAGGCGTCGCCGCCGATGTCGTGTGTCGCGCTGAAGTGTTGCGCATGGGCAACCACGTTGGGGTCACAAGCATGAAGCTGTGGTCGGGCGGTCTGCCCGGCGAGGGCGCCTTGGACCCATTGCCTTTTGCGACCGGACAAGCCGTCTACAACATTCTTCGTCGCAGCTAGTTCGTCGAAGCTAGCTACGGCCCGTGAAACCGTGGTGATGCGGCCCAACTGCGGGTCACCGGGCGCTGCCATCTCGCTCGGTTTCCGCAGCGCCTTACCGCTTGGGGCTGCTAAGTTACCTGGGTGGAAGGTCGGAGATTGTTGGTGCTGGCTGTTGTTGCGAGTGCCAGTTGCGGTGGCAAAACAGATCGAACCGCCGAAACGAACGCCCCTTCGTCCGGAATCTCTCTCGGCGGCATCGATGACGATGGCGGCAGTGGGGACAGCACGGCAGAGACTGACGACGATGGCGACGACGGCATCACCGAGAAACTCGACGTCCCCAACGACCCCGCTCCTCCAACGGACCAGTGCTACGCGGCCGACCTGCTGTTCGTGATCGACAACTCAGGATCGATGTGTGACGCCCAAGTCGGCCTAGCGGAAGTCGTGCCCGACCTGGTCGACGCGATGTTCGACTCCCTGCCGCTGGGCACCGACCTGCACGTTGGCATCGTGACCACCTCGTTCTCCCACGGGGGTAGCCACGCCGAGTCGGGTTGCGCGGCGACAGAGGGCGCCATGAGCCTCTCCGACGCGTTCATCACGGACGAGCTCGTGAACCAAAACGGCTACCAGGGCCGACTGTTCGAGTACGATGGCCAGCGCTACTTTTCCGCGCGAACCCACACCGAGTCGGCGCGTGACGAACTCAAGACCTGGTTCTCGGGCGCTATTGTGGACGTTGGCTGCAGCGGCGGCGCGTTCGATTTTCCGGTCGCTGCCGCCGGCTACGCCCTGAGTCCGGGCAATGCAGAAACGAATGTCGGCTTCCTTCGGGACGCAGGCGCCGCGCTGGCCATTTTCGTACTGACCAACGAAACCGACCATTCACCCGGCAGCATCGCGAGCTACCGCGACATGATTCTCGACGCCAAGAGCGAGTGTGGCGGAGCCGAGTGCGTGCTGACGGCCGGCTTGCTCGCGCCCAACTGCGTGCCCGAGTACGACCCGCCGATCTGGCAGTTCCTCAACGCATTCGGGGCAGAGCCGACGTGGGCCGACGTGCGCGACGCGACTTTGTACGAAGGGGTCGTCGCGCAGACTTTGGCCGAAGGCCTCGTGGAGACCTGCGAAGCGATCGGGCCGGTTGGCTGACCACCCTGCCCCAGGCCTGCTAGCCTCCCGCGCCGATGGTGTCTCATTCGAGTTCCGAGGTGCGGCGCGTGG
>JAESSZ010000851.1 GCA_016763875.1 Nannocystaceae bacterium | reverse complement strand
GTCGGCGCCGTCGTCTTGCGTTCGGGCGTAGTTGACTCGGGCGGAGGTCAGGCGCACGAGGACGGGAAAGTCCACGAGCGCCTCCCCAATGTCCGTGTTGTTGATTCGAAGCCCGCGCCGGTGGCTCCACGCGGTATCCCACCACTCGCCGTTGGTACATTCTGCGGTGCCCGTCGTGCCGGGCGAACCACTCTCGTCGGCGCTCGATGAGTCTGCGGGGGTCTCATTGCCTCCCATTGTCCCGTCGTCGAGACTGCCGTCTCCGTCCGGGCCGGGTCCAGTGGTCGGACCGGGGATGGAGAGATCGCCAGACGAGCTTCCGTCGCCAACGCCTGCAACGTTGGCGCTAGGGACCGCACCTGCTGCGCCACCAAAGGTGCAGCCGGAACCCACGATGAGTGTCATCACCCAAATTTGTGTGCTGCCAGCGCTCGCCATGAACAAGCGCAGTGTACCAGGAGTTGTGCGCCAATCGGGCTAGGTGGCTCTGCGTGCGACGCTGTCAGCCACTCACGGGCGGGTCCGGCCAGCATGCAGCAGCGTCGCTGCCGCGGCAGACCCCCTCGACACAAAACAACCCCCCGCCGCAATCCTCTGTGCATGATGCGCCGCGTTCCTTGGCGGGTCCGCAAACATCGTCGATGCAAAAAAGGCCGATGGCGCACACGTCCGTGCCGCGACAGTCGCCGCCTTCGCTTGGGAAGTCCACGCAAAATCCGGCGGGGCAGTAGCCAGTGGTGCACTCTCCGTGGCCCATGCACGGCGCGTTGACTTCTTCCAGCCGCTCGCAAGTCGCGACGGTTGGGTCTGTGGGATCGGGTACGACGCAACGGAGATCCTCGGCGCACAGACGTCCGTTCACGCAGCTGGCACCCTCGGCTGATCTTGTCTGGCACTGGGGCTCAAGGCCCTCGTTGGACTCGAAGCAAAACAGACCCTCGTCGCACACACCATCGCGGCACGGTGCGTCGAGCCCGAGTGGTGCCGGACAGCGCTCAACACAAATGTCGTCGCGGCAACGCAGTCCGCGGTCGCATGTCGAGTATCGAGTCTCCTCGATCGCGAGGCAGGGCGTGCCCACGGTCCCCCGACCGTGCAGGGCGTCACATCCCGTGGAGCAAGAGTCGACGTCGGAGTCATCGGAGAATAGTCGCGACGACGCGCACTGGAGTTCTTCGAACTCGTGCACGTAAGAACCGACACACGTCGGGTCCCACTCAAGGTCGTACGTCTCCATCAACCGCTGCGCCTCTGCCTCCTGGCTCGTGGCCCAGGCGGTGCACTCGGAGCGAGTTTCGAACTGCCGACCGCTACATTCGCAGTCGAACGCCAGCTCGCAAACGACCGAATCCAGAGTCTGCGCGATCGCGCCAACCGCGACTTGCGGGGCCGGCTCGGGCTCGTCGTCGCAGCCCATCGACAGCATGGAAACGAGGCCGCATGTAATGAAAGAGCTAGGAAATCCGAGTCTCATTGGCTGCGACGTTGTATTTCCCAGGGACGGCAGTTTGGTTCCCTCTGATCGTGGATCCGTCCCATCGCCAGGGAATCGGCGCGGGCTGCGGGCAACTTGTCCGATGCTCGCGCGTGTGTCACGTGCACGCAACGGTGGCATCGGCATTGCCGAGCCGTGCGTAGCCCCGTAACGTTTCCTGTGAGCGGCCGATGACTCCCCGCGTTTCATGTTTGTTGACCCTGCTGGGCCTATTGGGAGGCTGCGGACGCACATCTGCGTTCATTTTTGCGCAGGACGACGAGATCGCGGGCACGTCGTCTGGGGGCGATGAGTCGACGGGCAGCAGCACGGGCGTGCCTAGCTGTGAGGACGACCCCGACCAGTGCACGGTGCGGTTCAACCTTCGCCGGGCCGTCGACATCCTGTTCGTCATCGACAACTCGGGCTCCATGGGGGGAGAGCAAGCCACGTTGGCGCGTAGTTTTGCTTCCTTCATTCAAGTGCTCGAGGAGCAGCAGGTCGGCGCCAACTATCGTATCGGCGTCACGACCACCGATGGCAGCGGACTCTTGCGCGCAACCAGTTGCCGTTCGCGCCTCGAGGAGTTTCAGTTCAGTTGGTTGTTCGGCGACATCGACGAGAGACAGCGGGGCTGTCTCGACAACTGCGCGATCGACAACCTGACCCTGAGCCCACCGTGGGTCGAAAGAGACGCGGGCTCAGACAATCTTCCGGACGGGCTCGACATGGCGACCGTGCTGCAGTGCGTGGGACCGCAGGGGATTAACGGTCCGGGGTTCGAGGCACCCCTCGAAAGCATGCGTGCCGCGTTGGTCGGCAACCCCCACGGGTTTCTGCGCGACGACGCCTTGCTCGCGATCATTTTCGTCACAGACGAAGCCGACTGCTCGATGGACCCCGAGACTGCGAACTGGATTCAGACCGAGGACGCGACCGTATTTTGGACAATGGACGATCGCCCGTCGTCCGGTGCATGCTGGAAGGCGGGCGTGGTGTGTGACGGCGGGCCCGGGATCTACGACTCGTGCCGCGCGGTCGACAAGACGCGCAATGGTGTGCCAACCGAAAATCCCAGCGAGGCGGTCCTATATCCGCTGTCACGCTACCGAGACGTGCTCACGGAGATAGCCCAAACCAAGCAAGGTTTAGGTGGTCAAGGCGAGGTTCTTGTCGCGCTGCTGGCGGGCGTGCCGCTGGACTACCCACAGACCGGTGAGATCGTGTACGCCGATTCGTTCGACCCGGAGTTCACCGCGGAGTACGGCATCGGCCCCAGCTGCGGGCAAGGCACGGAATCGGTAAGCAACCCGCCGGGCATTCCCCCGGTGCGACTTCGCGAGTTCGCGGAGTCATTTGAAACCGTTGGTCGCAACATTTTCTCGATCTGCAACGACGACTACAGCGTCGCTCTGCAGGACATCGCGGACGCTATCGGCGAGGTCAACACACGCGCCTGTGTCAGTGGTTGCGTGACTGACTCCGACCCGACGATGAGTGGTCTGCAGCCTGCGTGTGCGCTCATTGAGACCCAGTCGGAAGACGCTCCAGGGTTCGTAGTTGCGCCCTGCGTGATCGTCGAGACCGGGTGGATGTTCCCCACGCCGACCACCGATGCCTGCTATCGCTCGCTCACCGATCGCCGCGGCGCGACCATCTCGACGCTCGACGACATGTCCGCGCAGTGCGTGACCGTCGGCTCCAACTTGGAGCTTGTCGTGGAGCGTCGCGAGGGAGCACCCGTGGCGACGGGCACCGCCGTTGAGGTGCGGTGTGAACTCCGGGCCCCCGCGGGTGTCCTGTGCGAGGATCTCTAGAGTCAGTCGCGTTATGTCTGCCCCTGCGACGCTTCAAATCGTCCGAGGTCGCGAAAAAAGCGCCGTTGTGAACGCGGGTTTACCGCGCAAGGCTCGATTTTGGCCCTACAGCCTCCTGCGACGCGGTTCTACCGACCCTGCTATCGTAGCCTCATGGTTTGGCGTGGCTTGTCGTTCATTGTTCCTGCGGCCCTACTCGTAGGTGCATGTGCCGACGATTCCGCGGGTGCGGGGGGGGCCGACGGCACTGACACCGACGTCGGAACCGTGGGCGACGGCGACAACGGGGACGATGACGGCGTCGACGAAACGGCCGAAGGCGGCGGCGACAGCAGCAACGGTCCCTGTAGTTCGGCGGCCGACTGCGACGACGACAACCCGTGCAGTGTTGATGCCTGCGAAGCGAACATCTGCGCGCACGAAGGCATCGAGACTCTCGACTGCAGGCCGCGAGTCGACGTCGATTTTCCCCAACGTGGGGCGACGATTGAAGGTGAGGCGGGCGCTCCGGTGATCGTCGAGGGCTCGGTCTTCACGGGTTACGGCGACATCGATGTCTTCACGCTCAACGGGCAAGACGTCGCCGTCGAGGACGACGGTTCATTCTCGGTCGACTTCGAACCGACGGTGGGCGGCAACATCCTGCTGCTGGAGACGACCGACAGCAACGGTTTTTCCCGCCGTCGTGTGCAGTCGTTTCTTTGGTCGACGAACTTCCGCCAGCCCACCGAGCCCACCTCCGGCATCTCACCGCAGGGCCTGCTCATCAATCTCGACCAGGAGGTTATCGACGACGGCCAGCATGACTTGCCCGCGGATGATTTGGCCACGCTGCTGCAGTTGGCCTTCGACAACTTCGACATCGGTCAGTTTCTCGGCAACGGCGAGCCCGTGGTGAACCAAGCCGGCTACGACGTCTATCTTGAGGGGCTGACCTTCGATGAAATGGCGATTGAGATGTCGGGGATCGACGGCGGTATCCGGCTCGTTGCCTCGGTTGAAGGCATCGAGGGTGACTTGTTCTACGACTGCACTAACGTGCTTTGCCTGGCCGCCGGTGGTGACAGCACGGGTGGGCTGACCATTGTTACGGTGGGCGTGCAGGCCGACATGATGCTCAACGTTGGGCCCGACCACGAACTCGATATCGTCCTGGTCAATGTCCAGACGCTCATCGATCCGGACGACGTCGATGTGTACTCCGACAACGCCTGGACGAACATCCTGCTGTCCGTGGTCGAGTTCTTCGTGATCGACGATCTGGCCGCGCAGATCGCTGACGAGCTCAACGCGCAGGTCTACGGCACGCTAAGCCCACTGCTGGCAGACGGCTTGGCGGGGCTCAACTTTTCGACCACTCTCGATTTTCCCAGCCTCGCCGGGGATGAGCCGATCGTTGTCGACCTGATCACCGATTGGTCCGTCACCGACTTTCACGATGGAACAGCGCCGCCCAACCCCTCGCCGCCCCAGGGAGGCGTGGTGCACCTTCGCGGTGGCGGCTACACGGCCAACAAAGTCACGCCGTACAGCAACCTTGGAATTCCAGACCGTGCGGGTTGTGGCACGGGAGAGCCGCTCGATCTGCCTCGAGAGGGGGCGATCGAGATCGGCCTCACCGACGACCTTCTCAATCAGATCCTCTTTGCCGCGTGGCGCGGTGGACTGCTGCAATTTCCGCTGCCGATGGAGAAAGGTGGAGGCGGCGGTTTGTACGAAGACCTCGAGGTCGAGATCAGCGGCATGCTCTCGCCCACCGCCAACGACTGTGGCCCTGAGGGGCGGCTACTGGCGCATATCGGTGATCTACAGATCGACGCCAGCCTGACGCTGCAGGGCAACGCGATCAACTTCCGTGCCTTCACATCGATGGTCGTCGAAGTTGATATCAGCGTCGTGGATGGGGAGATCTCAATCGCTATCCCCGCCGTCGAGTCGATGCTGACCGAGCTCACGGTTGAGCAAGACGGGGCGATCAATACCGAGCCTCTGCTCATCGGTGCCGTCGAATCTCAACTACAGGAGCAGCTCATCGACGCACTTGGCTCAGGCGGGTTCGGCGGGATCGCAATCCCGGACATCGACCTCTCTGCGCAGCTAGGACTGCCGCCCGGCACCGCACAGGTGACGATCGAGGTGACCGACGTTGGACACGCCGCTGGCGTCACGGTGATCACCGGGCATCTGTAGCGCCCTACGCCGTAGATTGCTCGACTGCACGACGCCGCACGTGGCGAGTCCAGCGAGCAAGAAGCGTCCCCGCCCGCGCTAGGCGCGGTCGCAGGTGCAGATTCCGTCGCCGAAGCTCATGTCGTCACAGGTCGTCTCGCCGGTGGCGGTGCACGTGGGATCCTCGTTGAAGTCGGTCCCCAGGCACATGCCACCCGCACTGGCGCACACGTCGTTGCAGTTGATGGTCATCCGCATCGTGAGTGCGTTGAAGGAGCAGGTGTCGGGCTGCTCGTCGCACAACTCGTAGCCTGCGACCGCGCCGTACTGCTCATCGCACGTCATCGTGGCCATGCCGCCGCTGCCGCCGGTTGCCGAGGTGCTCCCGCCGCCATCGGTTTCTGCGGGGCCGTCGTCGGTACTGTCGCCCGCAGGCACCGTGGTCACCGCGGATGTGCTGCCCGGGGTGCTCGAGGTCGAGCCGTCTGCGTCGTCGGCTGTGGCGCCGCCCGTTGAACCTGAGCCTTGTGTGCCGCTGCCGCCATCGTCACCAGTGCCGGCCAGCTCGTCACCCACGCAGTCGCCAGCAAGATCGCTCGATGCGCGGTCGTGCCAACGGCGGGTCGACGGACAGTCGGTGTCCGGGAACGAGCAGTAGCTGTTGCTCTCGCACTCACCGCCTTCGCCGCCCTCGGCGACGCAACTTTCGTCGGTGTCACAGGCGAAAATCGAAACTGGGTTGCATACCGGGGCCGCCGAGCCGCCGGCAAGCAGTCCCAGTGCGAGCCCACGTACGAGTAACTTACGCAGCGTCATGCCCTAGAACCGTCCCTGAAGCGCGAGACCGTTGGTGCGGCGCCCGATGATCGGGGAAACGTTGAGGCGCGCCGAGCCGGCCGAACCTCCGCCCTTCTTACGCTTGATGACACCCACGACGATCAGTGCCGTGCCAATCGCGAGCACAGTGCCGCCAGCGGCGAGGCCAACGATGCCCATGATGTTGGCGCGCTTGCCTTCTTCGTCGAGCTTGTCGACCTCGTCCTGCTCGGCGGGGACCATCTTGTCCTCGACTTCTTTTTGCTTCGAGATGCTGGTGGCAAGGCCAGCAAAGCCCACGCCCACCCCAGCGAGGCCCAACACCGCGACACCCGAGCCAACCCCGATCAGCACGGTGCCCGGTTTGGCTGGCCCACGGTCCTTCTTTTTCTTCTTCTTTTTCTTCTCGGCCGGACCCGCCGCGGCGTCATCGTCATCGACTTCGATGTCGCCGTTCTCGATCTCCTCGATGAGCGCTTCTGCTTTTTCGATCTGCGCGTCGGCATCGTCGATCAGGCCAGAGGCCAAGTCCGGATCGATCACCCGCCATCGAGAGCTTGCGCCACCGGTCGAGACTGCGTCGTAGAAATGAAGGATGTCGAGTGCGACATAAGTCGTCGCCATCGCTTCTTCGCACGCCTCAACGCTGCTCTCTTGTTCGGCGTACTTGAGCCGGGCGTCGGCGGACTCCATCAGAGTGACCGGGTCGCCGATGAGTTTGGCGTCCGACTCGAGGGCATCCGCCATGCCTTCCCAGTCTTCCTTCTTCTCGTACTTCGCGGCGGCATCACGGATGGCATCACGGTTCTCACCGGCCTTCTCCGGGCTGATCGATGGCGCTGCCACCGCTACCGCGGGTAGGGCGAGCATGATCGATGCGGACGCAACTAGCGCCGCGCACGTCATCTGCGCACGTTGAAATCTGACCCCAAACGACTGCCCGTTCCCTGACATCGAGCCGCAACCCTACCATCGGCGGCGCTGCGAACCCAGGGGCCACGCTCGCAGTAGAACGCGTAAGCGAGGGCTTGGGTTTTGCACACACGCCGCAGCGGGTCCACCGCGACGCACCGGTTGACCGAGTCAGGCCCGTCTGCGCAAACCCAGCAAACCGAGTAGTCCTAGCATCGCCAAACCGGGTGCCGTGCTCCGGCCTCCAACCGCGCAACCGCTGTCGTCGTCGTCGGACCCGTCCGAGCTCGCGCCTTCGGTATCCGAAGGTCCGCCGGTCCCCGGAGTTCCCTCTCCCGCGGAGCCTCCGTCGCCCGAGCCTCCTCCGTCAGCAGTGCCATCGCCTCCGGTTAAGCCGCCGCGCGTCGCGTCGCTTGTGCCGCCTGTCGTGCCACCGTCGTCGTCGGGGCCACCGGCCTCGCCACTCCCGGCATCTGCACCACTGGTGGCGTGGGCCGTCGCCGGAAAAGTCAGAGCAAGGGCGATGCAAACAAGGCTCAAGTGAGCGACGCGTGTCATCTCCGGAAGTTATCACGCGTGCGCGATGCACCGCGCTGACATCCGCGCTACACTCCGATTCTTGGGTCTTTAGAGAGGTAGGTTGAGGTTGCGGGATATGTATCGGCAGGTCCAACTCGTGGGGGGATTAGTACTCTCCTTGCTGGCATTTGCGTGTAGTGACGAGAACTCGCCCAGCGTTGAGCCCGATGCTTGCGAGGCCACGTGTGGCGATGGGGCCTACTGCGACACGGCGTCGGCCCGCTGTTTCTGTGAGGTCGGGTTCGCTGGTGATCCGCAGGTCGAATGCCGACCGCACGACGACACCTGCGCGGAAGCCAAGGCCCGCGTTGGCCATTCGGTGTGCGAACTCCAAGTGCGGGATCCGAGCACGTTCACCGTGCTGTCCATCGGCCACGGCAAAGACCCCTCGGTCAGCCGCGCGGTAAAATACCTTGTCCCAGCGAAGCCAGACGCACGTCTCCCGGTTTCTTTCATCGACACCAACTGGTACCGCACCCATCACTGCTTCATCTCGCAGGGGTTTGAGCCGCTGTTTCCGGGCTCGACATATACGGACTACAAGAACCTCGTTATCGAGAAAGACCTCCGCGAGTATTACGGCGGCACTATCTCCGAGCTAAGCGAGCTGGGTCCCGATGGCCCGCGCTATGTTTTTTCGGTCGAGACCTACCCGGTCGAAGAAGCCCTGCTTTCCGTCGACGAGATCTACGGCGTGTTCCGCCAGATCGAAGATCGTTTTTCGGTCGGGGCGCTGAGCTACATCGCCCGTCAGCCGATCTACGTCGAGCAAGCGATGGCCTGGGAGGACCCGCCGTTTCCCATCACGATTCTGCCCGAGGCGGTCGGACCTCAGTACGAGGCATACACGCCAGGATTGGCGTACGGATGGGTCCGCCGTTTCACCGACGCGGAGTTTGTCGAGGCAGGTGCCGCTGCGTTTGGTTGGCAGGACATTCTCGTGCTGGAGACGCCCCCGCTGGTACTCGAAGGCGTGATGGCGGCTTCGGTCACGTCGGGGCGGCAGGACATCCTCACCCACCTCAACGTGCTGTCCGCGTTGAGAGGCACGCCAAACCTCAAGGTTGCCAACGCGTTGGATGTGTTTGCCCCCTACGACGGACAACTCGTCCGGCTCGAGGCGTTCGCGGACTACTACTCGATCCGCCAGGCCACGGTCGAGGAGGCGGGGGCTTACTGGACCGAGCAGCGACCCAGCGCCGAACTCAACGCACCACCCGACCGTGAGTACGGCGACCTCGTCAGCCTCGACGAGATTCCAGTCGATACCAGCGACGCCCGGCGTCAGGCCGTCTCGCGCTTCGGCTCCAAGGCCTCGGGCCTGGCCGTACTGCGGTCGGTGGGGGACACGGATCACATCGTCCGCGGATTTGGCATCCCCATGGGTGCCTACTTCGCATTTATGGACGCCAACTCGTGGGAGGCGCCGGTCGTCGGTGGCACGCAAACCGCGACGTACGCCGAGACCATCACCCTGTGGCTCGCCGACGATGATTTTCTCGCCGACCGCGAGTTGCGTGCCACGTGGCTGCAGTCACTCCGGGAAGAGATGACCACAAACGGCGTCGTCGATCCCATGCTGCTCGACACCGTGCGCGCTGAGATCGCGACCGTTGTCGGCGACGCCAATACGATGGTCCGGTTTCGTTCGTCGTCCAACGCGGAGGACAGCCTCACGTTTAACGGGGCCGGCCTCTACGATTCGGTGAGTGGGTGCGGCCCCGATGTGGCCTCAGACTCGGCCAGTACGTGCGAGCCCGACCGCGGTCCGAAGCCCGTCGCAGTGGCTCTCAAACGGGTATGGGCGAGTCTTTGGTACTTCGGTGCGTACGAAGAGCGCGAGTTCTACCGACTGGGACACAGCGACGTTGGCATGGGGGTACTCGTGAATCCGAGGTTTGCGTTCGAGCAGGCCAACGGCGTGGTGTTCACGGGCAACCCTACCGATCCCGACGACCCACGGCTCACGATCAACGTGCAGGTGGGCGAGGTCCCCGTGGTGAACGCAACGCCAGGGACGATCGCGGAGCTTGACCGGGTGCTGGTGAAAAACGGTAAAGTGGTTTCGATCGCTCGCGAGACTGCGTCATCACTCGTGGCACAAGGCGAGTTTGTCCTCGACAACGACCGCCTCGCGGAACTCGTCGAACTTCTTTCCGATGTCGCGGCCGTGTACCCGGTTGATGCGACGCCGCCACCGGGAACGACCGTCATGCTCGATGCCGAGTTCAAGATCACGGCCGATGGCGACCTCATCCTCAAGCAGATTCGCCCATTTGCGGCCCATCCGTACCAGCCCGACACCGACAACTGCCGCTGAGCTGGGCATAGATCACACCCATCACAGCAGATTGGCCACAGGACGGGCGCCTCCGCTGCGCCGAGGTACACTCGGCACGCATTGGCTGAGATTCGGCACCCACGTCTCTGGCTCGCGGCCCTCATTCTCCCTGTTGCGTCGCTTGGATGCGGCTGCAGCCCGCAAGCCCCCGAACCCCCCGCAGGCAGCGTGCCAGAGCCCAGTCTCGAAGAGAGCGAGCTGCAGCTCCCGATGGTGACCACGCCCGTCGCTGGCTTGGACCAACCCGGGTTCAAACACATCGAGGTCCTGCGGATTCAGCGTGATTTTGGCAAACGTGATTTCGAGATAGCGATGGACGCCTGGGTGCCCGACGGCAACCTTGCTCGCATCGAGACCGTGCGCTTGTGGTGGTACAAAACGAACAAGGACGGCGAGCGCGGTCCGTTCAGTACCAAGACCAAGCGCTACTTCGATATCGCCTATCTACGGGTCGACGAAGGCACCTGGCAGGTTCAGATGCTCGCCGATGATCGCCGCTTCACGTTCATGGTCGCCGCGGACGGCCATGGTGGGGTCATCGCCACGGGCACCGCCGTCCTAAAAGACGGGAGCGCGGTCAAAAACTGCAAGATGCAGCACGGAGATCTGCGCGCTGCCAAAGTCTTCGGCGTGCCCACCGGCATTGAGGAGTTGCGGGTCACGTGCACCGACAGCGAGGGCGTCGTGCACGAGGGCCAACTAGCGTCGTAACCGACCACCCAACCGACCACCCAATTGACCGGGTCCATCGGGCTGTGAGTTTCCGAGTTTGATGCATCCCCCTGCGGTCCGAGGGCGACTACCAGCCCGACCCGGAGGCGTGAGTCGCTCCCCGGATTGCTACCAATTTTCACGAATTGCGGACCATGAGACAGGAACGCCCGTTCTCTGCTATCTGTGGCCGCCGCTTCGCGCTGGCATGTCGGCGAGGTCCGCGCCGACTGAATCGATCCCATGTCCGGAAAAGCCAAACCACATCAAGGGAAACTCCTTGTTCTCACCCCCGGACTCGGAGCCGTGGCGACCACCTTTATCGCTGGCGTCGAGGCTGTCCGTAACGGAAACGGAGACCCTATTGGTTCGCTCTCCCAGATGCAGACCATCCGCATTGGTCCGCGCTCCGAGAACAACGCTCCGGCGATTAAGGACTTCGCTGATCTCGCGCCGCTTTCCGATCTCTGTTTTGCCGGATGGGACGTGGTCGGGGACGATGCCTATACCGCCGCGAAACGTGCAGGCGTGTTGGAGTCCAGCATGCTCGAGCCCATGGCGGACTTCCTGCACTCCATTGTGCCGATGAAGGCTGCGTTCGATCGCACCTACGTCAAGCGCCTCGAAGGCACCAACGTCAAGCCGACCAAGAACAAGTACGAGCTGGCTCAAGAACTGCGCCAGGACATCCGGGACAAGATCAAAGAGACCGGCGCGGCGCGTGCGGTCATGGTCTGGTGCGGCTCGACCGAGATCTACCTGCAGCCGACGGCGGTCCATCAAACCATCGAGACCTTCGAAGCGGGCCTCAAGGCCAACGACGAGGGGATCTCTCCGTCGCAGCTGTACGCCTACGCTGCAATCCAAGAAGGAATTCCGTACGCAAACGGCGCTCCGAACCTCTCAGCGGACTTTCCCGCGCTTGAGCAACTGGCGCTTCAAAAGGGCGTCCCGTTGGCTGGCAAGGTCTTCAAGACCGGTCAGACGTTCATGAAGACCGTGCTCGCGCCCGCTTTCAAGGCGCGCATGCTGGGTATCCGAGGATGGTTCTCGACCAACATTCTCGGTAACCGAGACGGCGAGATCCTCGACGATCCGGACAGCTTCAAGGCCAAGGAAGTCACCAAGTCCGGCGCGTTGGACTGCATCCTCCAGCCTGAGCTGTATCCCAAGCTCTACGGCAACCTCTACCACAAGGTCCGGATCAACTATTACCCGCCGCGCGGCGACGACAAAGAGGGCTGGGACAACATCGACATCACCGGGTGGCTCGGCTACCCGATGCAAGTGAAGGTCGACTTCTTGTGCCGCGACTCGGTGCTTGCGGCTCCGATTGTCCTCGACCTCGCCCTGTTCCTCGACCTCGCCGGTCGCGCTGGTCTCAGCGGTATCCAGGAGTGGTTGTCGTTCTACTTCAAGAGCCCGCACGTCGAGGTTGGGCATGTGCAGGAACACGACCTGTTCATCCAACACATGCGACTCAAGAACCGTCTTCGTGTTTTGGGTGGGGCCGAACCCATCACCCATCTCGCTGAAGGTATCGAAGACTAACGATGAGACCGGCCGTGATCCTTGCGGCGGGTTTCGGCTCGCGACTCCAGGGAGTTTCGAGCGAGACCACGCTCAAGCCGCTCACGCCGGTTGCGGGGCGCCCGTTGTTGTATCGGACCCTCGATGGCCTGGTGGACGCGGGCTGCAAACGCATCATTGTCGTCATCGGCTTTGGCGCGGACGAGTTGAGGATTGCGGTGGAGACCGGCTACGAGCGCGATGTCGAACTCGTGTTCGTGGAGAACCCTCACTACAAACTCTCCAACGGGGTGTCGCTGCTATGCGCCCGGGATCACCTCGACGGCGACTTCGTGCTCACGATGGCTGACCACGTGTTTGATGCCGAGATCCTGGAGATGGCGATGGCTTACAAGTGCGCTCCGGACGGCGCGTGTTTGTTGGTGGACTCAAAGATCGACTCGGTCTTCGATCTCGATGATGCGACCAAAGTCTGGGCCGACGGGGACACACTCGTAGAGATTGGCAAGCAACTCACCCGCTACAACCGCGTGGATACAGGGTGCTTTGTCTGCAGTTCCGCGCTTCTGGACGAGATCGCGGCCGTCTACGAGGAGACCGGCGATGCGTCGCTTTCCAATGGTGTCCAGGCCTTAGCCCGCACTGGCAAGATGAAGCTGCTCGATATCGGCGAGCACCGTTGGCAGGACGTCGACACGCCAGAAATGTTCGCTGAGGCCGAGGCGTGGTTGCTCCAGCAAAGCGTCGCACGCGGGCCGGACTGACGCGATTTCGTTCAATTTGCGGCCGCTTACGTTCCGGGTGGTAGCACGCGGAACGAGTGAGAAATCCGACGGTCCTTTTCTCTAAGAAGGGGCATCCGTAACACCGCTCGTGCGACTGACGCTCTGGCTGTCGCTGCCTTCCAGGCAGACGGCCTTGTGAACCCCGTGGCTTCGAATCAAATCCACCAAGCGATCGTCATCGCGACCAAGACCACCACGATCGGTGGGCGGCACGGTCCTGTCGCGTTGGTCAAAGTGGGGGGCGTCACACTGCTCAAGCGGGCACTACTTTCGCTTGTGAACGAGGGGGTCAATCGCTTCGCCGTCGTCGTCGCTGACTACGCGGTGCGTGACAAGGTCGGCTGCGATCCTAAGATCGCGGCGCTAGACGTAAGCTGGGTTCTCAACGCCGAGCGGCCCGATGAAGACGGGTACAGCGTGTTTTCCGCTGGCGCCCACATGGTCGGAGACTTCATCGTCGTTCCGGCTGACCGAGTTTTCGACCCGAAAATCGCGAAACAGTTGCTTCAGCGTCGCTGCGACGGGGTCACGCTCGCGGTCGCGAATTCCAATGTGTTGGAGCCGCTGGCGTTTTTGGGCAGCCTGAGATTCACGGGACTCGCTATTGGCGATCGGGAGCTGTTGGACACCTTGGCCGTGCGGGAAGCGAAGGCCCAGCCAATGCCGTTGACCCCGGTTCTGGGTGAACTTGCGGTCCGCAACGAGCTCGCAGTCGTCGATGTTGGCATGGCGTACTGCCAGCCCGTCGTCGACAAGCGTTCTCGCGGCAAGGCGGACGCGCTGCTGATCGCCTCGCTTCGCAAGTCGGTCGAC
The DNA here is from genome assembly GCA_016763875.1 of Nannocystaceae bacterium. Classification (GTDB taxonomy): domain Bacteria; phylum Myxococcota_A; class Polyangia; order Nannocystales; family Nannocystaceae; genus JAESSZ01. The sequence continues at coordinate 8,401 of JAESSZ010000851.1, read as the reverse complement.
GGTGTCGTCGCGCGTCACGTCAACCGGGTGTTTAGCCTTGCAGTGACGCGGCTCATCAAGAACACGCCGATCCGGCCCAACCATGTCACCGCGTTCTCGCTGGCTGTCAGCCTCTTGGCTGCATACCTCGCTGCGCAGTCCACGGCGGCTCATCCTGGCGGATTGGTCGTTGGTGCTCTGCTGTGGCAACTCGCATCGATGCTCGACGGCGTGGACGGCGAGCTTGCCCGTCTGAAGTTCGCAGGTAGCAAGTTGGGCGAGTGGTTCGACACGCTCACCGACGACATCGGCAAGTTCGCGTTCTTCATGGGGTCGGGCATTGGCGCGGCCGCGGTGTTCGGTAGCCAGATCTGGTTTGGGATCATCGCGCTGGCGGTGACGATTCAGGTTGGGACCTCGCTGACGGTCTACCGCAAGCTCCTGCAGACTGGCTCTGGCTCGCACTACGCGCTGACCTGGGACGGCGAGAGCAGCGGGCCCAAGTCTTTGTGGAATCGCATGACGGGCCGTCTGCACTTCCTGTCGCGCCGTGACTCATTGGTCGCGATCTGGCTCGGGCTGGCGATCGTCGGGCTTCTGAAGCTGGCTATCGTGCTTTCGCTGCTGGTCACGGTTGGCGTGCTGCTGAACGAGTTTTTCAATCCCCGCCAGGTCCGCGCGGGCTTTGTGACGTCTCCTCAGCGCAAGCCCACCAGCACGCAGCCCGTGCGTTCGGCGCTGTAAACACGCACCGTGCGGTAGGCACTGGACCCGGCGCGACAGGCACGGCAAAACCGTAGCCGTGCAAGAGGGCGCAACGCATCCGTGGCTGGCGACAGTGGCTCGGTGGCTTGGCAACGGGGTCGCCGGATCGAAGCGACGCGCGATGGTGACGCTGCTCGTCACGTTGCTCGTCGCACTCGTTGCGGGTCAGTATGCCCGCGGCATTCGGGTGAACACCAACCTCGAGGCTCTGCTGGCCGACAACGCGAGCAGCGTCGAGGCATTGGCGGAGTTGCGTGATCGCCAGGGACCAACAGATCTTCTCAACATCGCGGTCCGAAGCGAGGACCCGGTCGCCAACCGCAAACTCGTGGAGGACATCCTCGCGCGAGTCTCAAGTTGGCCGGAGGTTCGCGATGCCTTTATCGATCTGGACTACACGCCGCTCCGGGACCACGCGCTCTACTACTTGGACCACGAAGAACTTGTCGATCTCCGTGACCGTCTGAGACTGGAGCGACAACACGCCATCGCGGGTTCGATGAGCCTGACGGGGACCAAGGTCGACCCGTCCAAGCTGATGGGGTCCGAGGATTGGGACCAGGACTTCGACGATGAGGATGACGACGACGATGACGACGACGATGACGACGGTGAGCCCGACACTGCGGCTCCCGGTAGTGATGACAAAGCCTCGCTAGGAACCCTGCTGCAGGAGCAACGCGAGCGAATCGCGAGCACTGGCCGCATCCGCGAGTCTGACCTCGATCTCATCTGGCCCAAGGAAGACGCCAACGGTGAGGTCATCTGGGAAGACGAGGTGCGTAAGCCGGTTGCCTCCCAGGACGGCACGGTCATGTTGGTACGCGCCCGTTTGATCGAGCCACCGACCAATCTCAAATTCTCCTCGGCGGTCACCACCAAGGTCGAAGCGTTGCTCGAGACGCTGCAGGTCCAGCAATACGCACCCGACATGTTGGCGAAGGTTGGTGGTGCCTACGGGAGTTCGAGCGAGGCCAAGTCCATTTTGGTCGACCTGCGTTCGGCGACTTGGCTGTCTGCTGGACTGGTGATCACGGTCCTGCTCGTCGGATTTCGCAGCGCTCGCAGTCTCGTCATCGTACTCGCGCCGCTGGCGACTTCGGTGGTCGTCACCGTTGCCATCGCTCGTCTCGTATTGGGCGAGCTCAACGTACTGACCGCGTTTCTGTTTGCGGTGCTGCTGGGCATTGGCGTCGACTTTGCCGTGCACCTGTACGCGCAGCGCGAGCGCCTAGGAGGCGTCGCGGACTGGACGGCGGTCTTCACCCAACACCTACGGCCGCTTGGCGCCTCGATGCTCACGACAATGGGCAGCTTCCTGGTGCTCACGTTGGCGGACTTCCGTGGATTCCAGGAGTTCGGACTTATCGCGGCGATCGGGGTATTCGTTGCGTTCGTCGCGGCGATTGTCATGGTGCCCGCGCTGGACGTGCTGATCGGTCCGTCCAAAGCGTCGAGGGCGGCGTCGGGATCTGAGGTGCGTGGGAGCGGGGGCAAACTTCGTGCCCCCATCCTGCGTATTGCGATCCTTGTTTCGGTGGGCCTGCTCGGCTTGGTTGGTGCACCCCGCGTGCAGTTCGAGCAAGACATGAGAAACCTGCGCTCGCCCAAAACGAAAGGCGAGAAAGGCATCGGCTACCAGCGCGCCCTCAAGGCTACGCAAGAGACCGGGACACCCGTGGTGCTGCTTGCGGACTCCAGCGAGCAACTGGATGCCGCGGTCGACGTGCTCGAGACGCGCAAAGACACCGAGATTTTGTCGGGCACCGATCGTAGCTGGATCCGGTCCGTGTACAGCTTGGCGACGCAGATGCCGGCAGAGCAAGCGAGTAAGGTCTCGTTGCTCGACGAGATCGGGGAGGCGGCCAGCCGGCTACGGTCGGGCAAAGCTGACCAGCAGTACCTGTCGCACCTCAAGGCACTCGAGCGTCTCGCGCTCGCACGTCCCTTGGGCGAGGACGAGCTGCCGGGCTGGGCCAAGCAGCTTTTTCGAGAGCGCAACGGTGAGGTCGGCAATATTGGTCTGCTGTACACGCAGGTCCAGGGCTACGATCTTGAACAAGTCGTCCACGTCACCAGGCGTTTCGCCGAGTTGATGGAGCCGTCGGGGGTGCGTGGCGCTTCGACGCGCTTCATTCTCGGCGATCTGACGATTGCGGTTCAGGACGACACGCAGCGTTTGCCCCCATACGCGTTGGCCGTGATCGCATTGTTGATAGCGCTCGACCTGCGTCGACTCGTGCCGTCGCTCATCACGTTCGCGACCCTGTGCCTCGGTCTGCTGCTGACGTTCGGTGTCATGGGTCTATGGCCGATTCGGATCAACTTCTACAATCTGGTGGTGATGCCCGCGGTTGTCGGTTTGGGAATCGATGCGAGTATCCACTTGTGGCACGCTCGCAAGTCCGCCGCCGTGGGGGCGACCAGCAAAGCCGCGCTAATCTCGGCGCTGACGACCGCGGGTGGTTTCTCAGGGCTCATCATCTCGCAGCACGGTGGCCTGCGGAGCATTGGCCTGCTCGGTGTAACAGCTACACTGTGCTGCGTGCTCGTGGCCATCGCCGTGTTGGGCTGGCCCCGCGCTTCCAAGTAACCCCCAACAACTTTGCAGAGCAGACACGGCGTTGAAGATCGCGTACATCTCGGACCAGTTCCTGCCGCAGACGGCAACCGACACCGAGCAAAGCCTCAACATGATCGCCGCCCTGGCGAGCGTGGGTGCCAAAGTGAAGCTCGTGGTGCCGCGGCCGATCGGTGGGCCGAGAACGACCACGCAGGAGCTTGCCGACTACTACCAGGTCTCGGCCAACTTCGAAGTGGTGACCGCTGCATTGCCATCGCAACCGCGCGGGCTGACCAAGTTCCTGCACGCGTCTCGCAGTGGACTTAGCGGCATAGTGCGCAGCAGCGATGTCATCTACACGCGAAACTTGCCGATGGTCGCAGTGGCGGCGGCGGCTGGCCTCGCCCCGGTGGTCTACGAGACCTATCGGCCGTGGCCAGACCAGAGCCGCATCTTGCGGGGGTTCCTAGAAACGGTCGCGCGGCGTGGTCGCTTGGCGGGGCTGGTACTGCACTCTGCACTGGCTGCCGAGAGCTTCGAGAGAATCGGATTTTCGCCCGAACAGATCCTCGTCGCGCACAACGCCTGGGACCCCAAAAAACTCGAACCCCGCCTCGACCGGTCAGTGGCTCGCGTGCAGTGCAACCTGCCCGCGGACCCGCTGATCGTAACCTACGCGGGTCGCATCGCGCCGCACAAAGGCATCGGCATGGTGCTGGAGATCGCGCGCGCGCTGCCCGACGTTCACTTTGTGCTGGTGGGCTCCGAAGGCGAACACGAGATGGAACGGGAAGCGGCGACCGTCGACAATGTCGAGGTCCGACCATGGCTGCCGTTCAACGAGGTCGTGCCGTACTTGTATGCGTCCGATGTCCTGCTTATCCCGCCGACCTTGTCCCCGCTGCAAAAGACAGGGACGACGGTCCTGCCGATGAAGACGTTCTTGTACATGGCGACGGGCCGCCCGATTTTTTCTGGGGACGGACCGGACATCCGCGAAGTGCTCACCGACGGAGAAAATGCGTGCCTCGTCACTCCGGACGACACTGCGCTCGCCGTGCGGCGGCTGCGTGAGTTGCTCGACGACGCACAGCTACGAGCGAGGCTCGGCGAGAGTGCGCGGCAGCAGATGCAGGATTGGACGTGGGAAGCACGTGCGCGCCGCGTGCTGTCGTTCATCGACACGTTGTAGCCGCGCGCACAACCCCGCCACCAGGCCGCGAGCGACAACCCGTATTCTCCGGCCGGCGGCGAGCACGACCCACTTTAGCAGTCTGCGGCGGCACCGCAGAGGCCGCGCTTCCTAGTTGCTTCGGTATGTACGACTGTGCGCCGCATAACGCCATGCTTGCTTCACTCAGGAAGGCTCTTTCCCCGCCCGAGACCGCTCGGCAACTGGGGCGCTTGCTGGTTCTTCACGGCGGCCTGGGTATCTTCGTCGGCCTGGTGGCCGCCGGGTTCGTCCCGCTCGTGCACGCGGCGCAGGACTTACTCATCACGCCACTGCTGTCGACCAACGCCGAGGAAATAGGATTCCCTACTGGCCTTCGGTGGCTGGTCCTCTTGGTGCCAGCGGCCGGCGGACTTGCCTCGGGTTGGCTGTGTACCCGACTCGCACCGGAAGCGATGGGAACGGGGACGGGCAGTGTCATCGACGCCTACCATCGCCATGATGGTGCGGTCCGGCGCCGGGCCCCTGGCGTCAAGATTCTCGCAAGCATCCTTACGATCGGCACCGGAGGTTCCGCTGGCGTCGAAGGGCCGATCGGGTTCATTGGGGCTGGACTGGGCTCTGTGTTAACCCGGGCGTTTGGCGTGTCCGCGCAGGAGCGACGGGTACTGCTCATGGCGGGCTTCGCCGCTGGTATCGGTGCAGTGTTCCACGCACCACTGGCCGCCTCCCTGTTCGCCGCAGAGGTTCTGTATCGCGACCTCGACTTCGAGCACGAGGTCTTGGTGCCCGCCATTATCTCGTCGACGATCGCCTACTCGGTCTACGGCGCTATCCACGGTTGGAATCCGATCTGGACCGTGCCGGACATGACGTTCGGCAGCGTATTCGAGTTGATCCCGTACCTTGTTCTTGCTGTGGTTTGCGCGGGCGGTGGGGCGCTGTTCATCAAGATTCACTCGCTTGTCCATCGCCACCTTGGCCAAGCCCAACCGATACCGCTGTGGGCCCGGCCCGCGATCGGAGGACTCGGGGTTGGCATCGTCGCTTTGTTCGTGCCTGGTGCTACAGGTGCCGGCTACGGTTTGGCGCAAGCGGCGATCGACGGAAACACGCCGATCTTGGTGCTGATGGTCTTCGCCGTCGCCAAGATGCTGACGAGTAGTCTTACCGCGGGGTCTGGCGGGTCTGGCGGACTGTTTGCGCCGTCCTTGGTGATCGGTGCGCTGCTCGGCGGCGTGGTTGCCGCAGCCACGCAGTGGGTTGCCCCCGGCCTTGGCGTGAGCTCGGCTGCGTTTGGAATCGTCGGAATGGCGGGGTTCTTCGCGGCTGTGATCAACGCACCGATCAGCACCGTGGTCATGGTCAGCGAACTCGCCGGTAGCTACCACTTGCTGGTTCCGACCCTGTGGGTGTGCGCGCTCGCCTGGTTCCTACTGCGCAGGACCGCGCTGTACTCCGAGCAGGCATCCTCCCGCCTGGACGCCCCCGGACACGTCTCCAATATGATGGAGGCCATCCTGCGTCGGATGAACGTGCGGGAGGCGATGGTAAGCGACAGCGCAGCCGTCGAGACCGTCAGACCTGGTCTGCCTTTGCGTGATCTGATCGCCGTGTTTTCGCGGACGGTGCAGGGGGTGTTCCCGATTTTGTCGGAAAGCGGAAAGCTCATTGGCGTGGTCGACGGTCTCAAACTAAGGCGGACCGTCGGAGAGATGAGCGTGCGTGGGCTGTTGGTCGCCCATGACTTCTGCGCCGACGCTGTCACGGCATCGGCGGACGAGTCTCTGCATGTCGTCGTGCGTCGCATGACGGCGACCGGCTATGACGAGCTGTTGGTCATGGAAGGAGAAAAGCTGCTCGGTCTGATTTCGCGTCGAGAGGTCGTCTCCGCGTACCACCGCCGCATGCTCGAACGAACGGATCAGATGGCCACGCGGGCCACGCTTCCGCGAACCACCCAGGGAGAGAAGAGCACCCCGGCTCAACAGCTCGCTGATGCCATGGAGCGCGGCGAAGTGCTCGTTGGCGTCGAGGGTGAAGGCGCGGACGATCTGCTGGCGGCGATTGTCGCGAAAGCGGATTTTCCACCCGAGTGCGATCGCACCCAACTGCTGGAAATGTTGCTCGCCCGGGAGGCCCTTGGCAGTACGAATCTGGGAGACGGCATTGCGCTGCCGCACCCGCAAACGGAGAGCATCGCGGGTCTGTCTGGGCCGCGGTTGTTGGTGGCCCAGTTGGGACAGGCCACCCTTTGGCACGCAAGCGACCGAGAGCAGTCCGTGCCTGATGTGGAGACGGTTCTCGTGCTGCTCGCCCCCAGGGGCGCGGTCCACCTGGCGTTGCTCGGCGCTCTCGCACGCAGCCTGAACAATCCCGGCATGCGCCGGCTTCTCCGTCAGCGGGTCTCCAAGGACAAACTCCTTCGAAAGCTGCAAATGCTGGCTGACGAAAGTGCCGCCCCGGTTGCTGCTCAGAGCACAGGCTCCTAGTCGACGTCGATGAAGGCGTAGGCGTAGACCCCGTTGGGATCGTTGAACGCGCTCACGACCATGATCTGCTCCTCGAGGAAGCGCACCAGCGGCGCGAACACAATGCCCTGGCCTGCGAAGGCGCGGACCGCCTGCTGAACCTCCGCGTTTCCCGCGAGGCTATGGAGCAGCTGGTCTTTGAAGTCGAGTTCTTTCGCGACGTATTGGACGCGATAGTTCTCGCCGAGGTCCGCCTTGGCTGCGGCCGAAGCGATGGCCTGCGAAAGCCCCCCCAGCTCATCGACCAGACCATGTGCGTGGGCGTCCTGACCGCTCCACACGCGGCCCTGTGCGATGAGGTCGACTTCTTCGCGGGTCATGTCCCGAGCTTCCGAGACGCGCGCCAAGAACTCGTCGTACCCGTGTTCGATCTGGCGTTGGATCATTTGCCCAACACGAGGGTCGAGTGCCCGGTCGGAACGAACGCCCGCGAGTGGCCCTGTGGCGACGCCATCGACGTGGATGCCGAGGTGTTTTGCCAGCGGCCTCTGGAACGTCGGGAACATGCCGAAGATTCCGATCGAGCCGGTGATGGTGGTGGGGCTGGCCCAGATCTCGTCCGATGCGGTCGCGATCCAGTAGCCTCCCGATGCGGCCACGCTGCCCATAGAGACTACGACCGGCTTGCCTGCAGCGCGTGCCAACTCGAACTCTCGGCGAATGATCTCCGAAGCAAACGCTGAGCCGCCGCCGCTGTCGACGCGCAGCACTAGCGCCTTGACCTTGTCGTCGGTGCGAGCCTGCCGGATCAGAGCGGCCGTCGAGTCACCACCAATGCTTCCCGCGGGTTGTTCCCCATCGGCGATAGCGCCACGGGCAACGATGACCGCGACCGCGTCACTGGAGGGGTTCTCCGGGCCTTTCTCGCTGCGCATGTACGCCAAGTACTCCTCGCCCGCGATTTGATTGAACGTGTGCTCTTCGGTGTCTTCGCCGACGAGTTCGATGAGGCGCGCTCGCACCTTGTCGCGTGCGACGGCGTGGTCCACGAGGCCGGCGTTCAGCGCAGCCTTGGCACTATCGCCGTCGGTTTCCGCGATCTTCCGGTCGTAGTTGAGGCTGTAGTCCCGCAGCGTTTCCACGTTCAGCTCGCGCGCCGTTCCGATATCGGTGAGGAACGAGGTCCACAGATCGCCCATCCACTCGAGGTTTGCGGCGCGCGCCGCTTCGGACATGTCGTTGCGCAGAAAGGGCTCCACTGCCGACTTGTATTTGCCGACGCGAAATATGTTGAAGTCAATCTCGAGGCGGCCGAGCGCGTCCCCGTAGTACATCTGGTACCTGCCGTAGCCCTCGAGGGTTACCCCGCCCATTTCGTGAACGTAGACCTCGTCCGCTTGCGCGGCCAAGAAGTAGCTCGACTGCGAGTAGTTGTCGGCGGTCGCGATGATG
>JAESSZ010000850.1 GCA_016763875.1 Nannocystaceae bacterium | reverse complement strand
GTGGGCTACACGGTGCGCGGCGACCCAAGCCTGACCGCCGAGACCTCGTGGAGCGCGTCGTTCTCGGCTGAAGTCCAGCCGTGGCGATGGATGTGGCTCTCGGCCAATGTGTTCGACAATCGGCTCTCGAACACCATCGTCACCGACACCACCGACCCGAGCGATGTGGATACCGCCACGTTGTTCGAGTACGTCAATGTCGGCGAGGCCACGACCCGAGGCGCCGAAACACAGGCCTCGGTCACGATCCTGAAACGGCTGACCATCGACGGCTCGTACACGTTCGTGCACACGCGTGATCACGCTGCAGGCAGGCCGCTTCCGGGGCGAGCGCGACACTCAGGCACGGCTGGTCTGCGCTACCTGCGTCCCGTGTCCGGTACCGGCCTGCGCGTACGAAGCTCGATCCTGGGCCGTCGGTCATTCTTCTCAGACACCGACGACGACGGCGTGGACGAAGAGCGACGGAGCCCGGCGTTCGTCACCCTCGATGTGCGCGCCTCCCAACGCCTGTTCACGTACGTGCAGGTATTTGCGGGGATCGAGAACCTGCTTGATGCGGGCAATCCCACCGACAACCCGCTCCAGCCGCGGACCTACTACGGCGGCGTCACCGTCCGCTACTGACACCAACCAAGAGACCATGAAAATGCGACACCGAGGCCCAGCCCACCAGACTTCACCGGTTCGACGACCCATCACCATCACCATCGCCTTCGCTGTGGCGAGCCTCGGTGCATGCGCTCCCGACCTCGGGTCCGGCGGCGATGGTGATGGCGAGGACGTCATGCTCGGCGATGTCGGTGGTCCCAACGTCGAGCACTTCGAGGAGGGCGACGGGACCGTCCTCAGCACGATCGACGCAACATCAGAGACCGACTGGGTGTACCTCACGCTGGCGGACGGCAAGCAGGTCGTTCCCGAGGATCCGGACGACGACACCGGCTGGGATCTTGCGTTCCTCCGCTTCCACATCAAGCTCAATGGCGGTGTGTCTGGGCCGGCCGGGCTCACCGCGGCGGTCCTCGAGGACACCGTGTTCGACGACCTCGATGTGGCGCCGAACGACGGCTACGAGGCGGACGAGGCGGACGGCGATGACGACGACGAGGATCCCGAATACGTGCTGCGCGACTGGTACGCGTACAACGTGATGACGCACGTGCTGACGCCCCAGACGGTGCTCTACGTGATCAAGACGGCCGATGGCCAGCACTACAAGGTTTCCGTCGATGGCTACTACGACGACGCGGGCAGTTCCGGACACCTGAGTTTTCGTTGGGGGACCGTCGATGCCCCTTGATCACACCGCGACAGATCACACCGCGACAGATCACACCGCGACAGATCACACCGCGACAGATCACGCCGCGACGCTTGCAAGCGCCGCCCGGCTCGTCGCGGACGCTCTTTCCGCCGATGACTACCTGCGCGCACGACCGCAGTACCGCAGCTACGTGCTGCGCCACAAAGAGCGACGACGAGTGCGCCTGGGGCCGAATGCCGTGTTGCTGTTCGAAAGCTACGAGACGGCAACGTACCAACTTCACGAGGTGCTGCACGCGGAGGGCCGCACCCCCACTCGCCTCGCCAGAGAGGCCAGCGAGTACGCCAAACTCGTCGCACTCCCCGGTGAGTTACGCGCGACGCTGCTGGTCGATGGAAACGACACCCGCGTATGTCGTGGGATTGCGCAGCGCTGCACCACGCCCGGCGCGGTGATGCTCCAGATCGGTCGCTGTCGCGTCGCGAGCCGACCGGTTGAACGCCACGCCGACCCGCAGGACCCGATTCAGTACCTAAGGTTTCAACTCGGAAGCGACGCTCGACTGGCGCTCAGCGACGCTTCGAGCGTGGTCCACGTCGTACTGGCGGACTCGCTGGGTCCGCGTTGCGAGCTACCGCCGCTCGTCCGTTCGGCGCTCGCGGACGATGCTTGCTCTCGCGCGTCGCAAACGCGGATCGCCGACTTTGTCCCCGCTTTCGTCTCCCCCAGTTCAACGACACAGAGGTAAACGCAAATGGCTGTTCTTGTTCAGAAACAAGCTCCTGATTTCACGTGCGCGGCGGTCGGTCCCGACGGCGCGATCATCGATTCTTTCCGGTTTCACGCCGCGCTCGAGGGCAAGTACGGACTCTTGGTGTTCTATCCGCTGGATTTCACCTTCGTATGCCCGACCGAGCTCATCGCCCTGGACCATCGCGTTGCGGAGTTCACGTCCAAGGGCGTCGAGGTCCTCACCGTGTCCATCGACTCGCAGTTCACCCACAGCGCGTGGCGCAACACGCCCGTCGACCAGGGCGGCATCGGCCCGGTCAAGTTCACGATGCTGGCTGACATCCGACATGAGATCTGCCAGGCGTACGATGTGCAAACCGCCGACGGCGTGGCCCTGCGCGCCGCGTTCATCATCGACAAATCGGGCATCGTCCGTGCGCAGTTGGTCAACGACTTGCCGCTCGGTCGCAACATCGACGAGTTGATCCGATTGGTCGACGCGCTGCAGTTCTCGGAGGAACATGGCGAGGTGTGCCCCGCCGGGTGGAACAAGGGCGATGCGGGCATGACCGCGACCGCCGACGGCGTCGCGTCGTACCTCAAGTCCAACGCTGAGAGTCTCTGAGTCTGTTGGGCGCCAACGACGACTCTGCCCGCCGCCTTCGGCGGGCTCTCCTTTTTGCGCGCCGGGCACACCTGTACTGCGGGCTCGCCATGATCCCGTGGGTGGTGCTCTACGCGGTCACCGGGTGGCTCTTCAACCATCCGACCGCGTTCTCGGGAGATGCCCAGTTGCGCCAGTTTTCGTTGGACGAACTCCCCGAGACGCAACGCAGCCTGCCCACCGCCCAGGCCGCTGCCGAGGCGGTGACCCAACAGCTCGCGGCCCACGCACCGACCGCCACCATAACGGTCGTAGACCCGGAGTCAGCCCAGCTACAGCGGCGCATATCGGCCAAAGCGACTCGGGGTACCGAGCAAGCACGCCTGTCGATAGACATCGACAAAGCACAAGGCGCCCTGCGGCTCGCGCCGCTCGACAAAGAACAGATCCCCAGTGCGCTGCTCGACGCGCAGATCGTCGCCATCGCCGGCTTCGACCAAGCTGCATTCGACGGCGCCGTAGCCCTCGCTGCCAGTGAGCTCGGCCAGTCGTCCAAAGGCTGGACCGTGACCGGCATGCCACGACTGCGTTTCACGTTGCGCGTCGACGGCGAGGATTGGCGAGTCACCTATCAACCCAAGTCCGGCGCCATCGACTACGAACGGCTCGCGACTCGCGAGGTCTCCGTCAAACGCGTGTTGGCCCGTCTGCATATGACACACGGCTACCCCGAACGATTCGGCGCAGCGTGGCTGCACACGTTCATCGTCGATTTGGTCGTCGCATGCCTGATGCTGTGGTGCATCACGGGCGCCCTGATGTGGTGGCAGATGCGACGCTTCCGCCGAATCGGACTGGTCGTGATCGGCTCGGCGCTCGCGGCTTCGCTGTGGGTGCT
>JAESSZ010000849.1 GCA_016763875.1 Nannocystaceae bacterium | reverse complement strand
GATGGTTCGGTGACGGCCTGGGGAAGCCCAGCGTTCAACGCGATTGGCGACGGTGTGAAGGCATCCGGCGACAAGGGGCTGACCAAGGTTCCGGGCGTCGCCAAGGCCACGGCGCTCGCGGCCGGCCAAAACCACGCGTGCGCGCTGCTCGAAGACGGGACCGTCACCTGTTGGGGCTACGTGACGCCGAACCAAGCACCCAAGAAGATCGAAGGGTTGTCGGGTGTCATCGCGCTGGGGGCCGGTTCCGGCAACAGCAATACCTGTGCGGTGATGGCCGACAAGAAGGTCCAGTGCTGGGGTGAATCGCAAAAGCCACGCGAAGAGGCGGGACTGGCGGACGTAGCGCTGATGCGCGCCCGCAACCACAAGTGTGTGATGTCGGGCGACGGTTCGGTGCGCTGTTGGGGCGGTAACGATCGAGGGCAGATGGGGACCGGCAACAGTGGTCCTGCCAACGGCGACAAGACTGCGGTCGTCGACCTCGGCAAGGTCGTGCATATGGACGTGGGCTCGAACTTCGCCTGTGCCGCGCTCGTGGACGGAGGCGCGAAGTGCTGGGGCTGGAACAACCGCGGTCAGCTCGGCAATGGCACCCTCATCGACAGCCCCAAGCCGACGGCAGTGGCCGGCATCACCGACAAAGTCCTACCCCCCGCCAAGGACGGCGCTGACAAGCCACAGGAGGCCGATATCGATATGGACTGGAGCGGGCTGCCCGCCGCCTGCACCAAGCCGACGAAGATCGATGCCAAGAACAAGTACCTCAAGGGAGATTTCGACGTGGTCAGCGCGTACGCGACCTCTCGCCGCGACGGAAAGTCCGTGACCGCCTACCTAGCGAGCTTCAAGATGGACCCCGAGCGATCTTACGACGGGCCGCGTGGCACACAGTTCCAGCTCGATCTCACTTTCGGAAAGGTGAACGTGGACTCCAAAGAAGCGTTCCCGGTCGACGTGGGTGAGTACATCTTCGGCTACAAGCACGAGCGTAAGGTCGCGAGCACCGTCCGCCACAAGTCGGGATCCAGCATGCTGATGCAGCTGTCGCTGGAGGGTGCGAGCCCTGGCACCGTGAGCATCTCCCACATCGACGACACGTGGGTGTGCGGCGAGTTGAAGCTCAAGACGAAGGAGTCGAGCTTCTCCGGCCCCTGGGCGGCGCGCCTAGTGAAGAAGTAGACATGGGACGGAGATGAGCCGAGACCAAAACACGCGGACGGATGGCGCCCCATTCTCGAAGCTCGGTGCAGCGCCCGAGGATGACTCGCTAGAGGCCGCGCGGGCACAAGCGGCGGTCGAGTCGCGCATGTTCGGGGCGATCTTCGCGCCAGCCCCAGTCCACGTCGGCCGCTTCGAGATCCGCGAGCGCGTGGGTCGCGGAGGCATGGGTCTTGTGTACAGCGCGTCGGATCCCGAGCTCGGCCGGATAGTTGCGATCAAGGTCGTGCGCCCAGAAGTCAGCGACGACGATTCGGGAGCCAAGCTCCTGGAGGAGGCCAAGACCCTCGCCCGTATCTCTCACCCGAACGTCGTGACGATTCTGGATGCGGGCCGAACGGGCGAGCGAGTGTGGATCGCGATGGAGTTCGTGGACAGCACACTGGCGCTGTGGCTTGAGACCCGCCCCGCCCGCGCAAAGATCTTCGCCGCGTTCGAGCAGGCCGGACGCGGATTGGCCGCAGCCCACGAAGCGGGCCTCGTGCATCGAGACTTCAAGCCAAGCAATGTCCTGCGACGCAGCAACGGGCAGGCGGTGGTTGCTGACTTCGGGCTTGCCCGTCGAACGGACGAGGGTGACGTCCGCGGATGCGCGGGCACGCTATTTTACATGTCGCCCGAGCAGCACGGCGGCGAACCCGTCGACGCGCGATCGGATCAGTACAGCTGGTGCGTCGCGCTCCACGAGGCCTTGTTCGGGGACCCGCCGTTCCGGGGCGACACCCTCGCGGATCGGCAAGCCACCAGTGCGCAGGGGAAGCACAACGGGGGTCGTGAGCGCGACCTGAGGCCGGGCATGTTGGCAGCGCTTCGGCGCGGCCTGTCACACCGACCTGAGGAGCGCTACCCCGACATGAACGCGCTGCTCGATGCGGTGTTCCTTGAGCCGCAACGGCGCGCGCGCCGTCGTGTCTTGATCGGGATCGGTGGTGGACTGCTCTGCCTGGGTGCGGCCGTGCTCATCATCCTGCCGAACCCGGCGCCTCGCGATCCTTGTGGGACAAGCGCGACCGCTGTCGACGAGACGTGGAACGACGGGCGACGCGAGGCGATACGCATCGCGTTCACGGCGAGCGGGGTCGGTGACCGCAGCGACCGACGCGCGTCGCGTCATCGAGACCATCGACAGCTACGCCGCGCGGTGGACAGACCTTCGGCTCGCTGCCTGCCAGGGGGCCCTCGTCGCGCACGCCGGAAACGCGGGCACGTTTGACCGCCGGATCGCATGTCTCAAGGATCGGCACGCCGATCTAAGGTCCTTGCTGCCGCAGCTGGAGCGCAGCGATGCCGAGCTGGCGCGCCGAGCCCCGGAGATCGCTCGCGGCCTACCGGCCCTGGCGGCATGCGAAGACACTGATGCTTTGATGGCTCAGACGCCTACCCCGCGGGACCCGGACGAGGCCCGTGCGGTGTCGTAACTACGCGCCGATCTGTCCCAGGCGCGAGCGCTCCTCGTGGTCGGCCGCCACGATGCCGCCCGCGTGCAGCTGCTCGAGCTGCGGACGCGGGCTGACGCGCTGGGATTTCCGCCAACTCAGTCGAGCGTGCGTCACCTACAGGCACAGGTGCTGTCATTCACGGGCAACCACAAGGAGGCGGCGGACCTGCTGGAAGAGGCCGCGATCATGGCTGAAGCCGCGGGCGACTTCGCATCGGTCGTTCAATGTTCGCGCGACCTTGTGGCCTACTACGCACACCAAGACCCGATGGCGCCCGAGGCAGAGGCGTGGTTCCGTCGCGGTCTGGCGGGTCTTGAGCGCCTTGGAAACCCACCAGCGCCAACTGCAAACCTGTGGCTTGAGCGCGGCGCCGCCCGTCTCACCGCAGGTGATCTCGAAGGCGCCAGGGCAGCTGGTGAGCGCGCCGAGTCCATTGTGCGTCGCGCCAAGGGCATCGATACGCTCTTGCTCGCCAAGGTCGCAGCGACACGCGGCGTGTTCATGATGCGTGCCGCTTATTTCGACGAGGCCCTCGCCTTGTTCACCGCGGCCGCCGACACCTACCGTGCGGAGCTTGGCGACGCCAACGCAAGACTGGGGGACATGCACACCAACATCGGCGGTATCTACTTCACTCGCGGTGATCTGGTCGCGGCTCACCGCGAGTACAAGACCGCAATCAAGATCAGTAGCTCGCTGCTCGGGCCCGACTCAACTCAGCTCGCGGACCCGCTGTACAACCTGGCGCTTATCCACATGGATCTCGGCGAGCTGGACGAGGCCACCGCTGTCTTTGAGCGCTGCCTCGACATGTACATCCGCGAGCGCGGTGTGGACCACCAGGACACGGGCTCGGTGTACGAGCAACTGGCGGAGCTTGAGCTGCTGCGGGGCAACCCGCACGAGGCGGGCAAGTTGTTCGAACGCGCCTACCGGATCCTGGTCACGACCCTTGGGCCGGACCACCCGCGCCTGGACACTGCGCTCCGTGGGCTGGCGCGCACAGCTGTCGCCGCGGGTCAGTTTGTCGTCGCGATGCAGCACCACGAGACCGTGCTGCGGCTGCACACCGCGGCCAGTGGTCCCGTCAGCGCTGGAGCAGGCGCGGCGCACCGAAGACTCGCCTCGGTGGCACTCGCAGCGGGAGATCACACTCGTGCGGTCCGGGAGGCGTCCAGGGCGCTGGAGATCTACGAGACAATGACCGAGCCGGTCGAGGCGCCCCGGCTGGCCCTTGCCCAGTTCACGATGGCGCAGGTCCTGTGGGAATCGAACCCAAGTGAGGCGCTGCGACTGGCCACGCTCGCCTACGAAAACTTCGGTCATCTGAAGAGGCGCGAGGACGTCGCCCGTTGGCTCGCCGAGCGAACATAGCGGGCTAGTTGCAGTGGCGCATTGCGCGCGGACTAGAAAGTCGGGATCACTTTGCGACGCTCCGAGACAGAGGAAGCGCATGATGCAGCGCTCAGCCTCAACTTCCCCTTCGCGGCGCACCCAACCGTTGACCGCGGCGTCCCTGCCTTCGCGTCAATGCCTCGGGGACGCCGTACGCCGCCACTGCCCGCCTTGGCTCCAATCCGAGGCCGATGACATCTGTCAGACGGCCTTGGTGCGGCTCCTGCGAAAGCTGCGCGAAGAACCTGTGATCCATGCGAGCCGCACCTACCTAAAGCAAGCGGCCAAGAATGCAGTCATCGACGCCGTGCGCAGTCACGCCGCGCGCGAGCGGCACTACCAGCAAGTTGCGGCGGTTGGCCGCGAGGCGGAACCGACGCCGGAGAAACTGGCCGCCGACCGCGAGCTGCGGCATACGGTGACCGCCCATGTTGAGCGCCTGCCCAGCGCGCGCAACGAAGCGGTGAGTCTGTATATCGATGGCCACGCCATCGCGGAGATCGCTGAGCGCCTCGGCTGCGGAACCAAGCGTATCGACAACTTGGTATACCGCGGCCTTCGATCGCTGCGGGACAGCCTCACGACCGCTGGGATCACGCCCGCGGCCCTGCGCGCCACAGCGTAGCTCGGCCCCGCTACTCCCCGGTACCGAGCTGGACGGCCCAAGCGTCAAAGTCACCGTCGCGCTCGATTGTGTCCAAGTCGGCGACCGTCGTCTGAGACAGAACCGCCAGCGCCGCGCGGAGCTGCGATCGCGCTCGCGACAGACGGCTGCGTACGGTGTGGTCGGAGATATCCAGCACCCGGGCCAACTCGGGCCCCTTGAGCCCCTCCCAATAGTACAGCTCCAGGGTTACCTGGAACTCCAAAGGGATCCGCCGCAAGGCGGCCAGCAGTCGCATGCGATCCTCGTCCCCTACCATCGCCGAGGACGGTGACGCACCGCCGTCGATCGCACTGGAGTGCATGGGATCGAAGTCGCGCTCACGCGACTTGTAGTAGGAAAACAGCCGATTGCGCGCCACTCGCATGAGGTAGGTCTTGAACAGCGCGTCGTGACGAAACCGATCGCGCCCCTTGACGCAAGCGAGCATGGTCTCCTGCACGAGGTCGTCCACGGCGCCGTCGATCTTCGTCGAGAAGAATCGAAACAACGCCCGGAAATGACGTCGAAAAAGCGTGTTCCCAGCCCGCTCGTCGCCCGCGCGCCATGCGGTCAGCAGCTCGAAGTCGTCGTCCACGCGGGACGAGCATACCACCGCACAGCTCGCTGGCCGTGCGGCCAACCAAGCTAACGCCGAAGGGTTCGGACAAGCGGCGGCATCTCATGTCCGGCCACCCGTGCGCGCGCCTCTTCTGCGTCCAGCTTTGTCGCGAGGTCGGGGTCATCAAAGCCTCTCACGGCATCGACGGCGAATCCCCGCCAGGACTCGTCGGTGGTTTCGGTCGCGAAGCGAATCAGGGCTTCGCTCGTCGAGACAACCCGGTGATCGCCGAGGTACAGGATGAAACCGAGCACGCGCCATCCCTGTGCGCTCTTCTCCTTGGCCAAACGCAGGCCAACAAACTCAACCAAGTCCGCACCGTAGTCCTGATTCAGAAAGTCCTGGACCATGCTCGGCCGGGGTCCACCCGCTGGGGTCCTCGCCAGCGCGATGGGCAGCTTCTCCAGATGCGCGACGGCAGACTGATACGCGGGCACCCTCGGCTGCTCAAGAAGAACCCGGGCCAGCAAACGCGCGATCGGGTCAGCGTCGTGAAGATGCCGGTTGAGCACATCGACCGCGGATGATCCGCCCACGCGCAGCGCTGCCTCATGGTGCGCATAGGTATGACCGGAGCTCGCGACCGCGTCTATGAAATGCTGTTCCATGAGTTGCCGGTGGGCTTACGGGGCAATGAACTCCCACCAGTGGGCGGGCTCGGGTTTACGCAGGGTGTTCGTTCCACAGTGCACCTCGCCCTGCGCCAGGTGGTACTCGTTCCAGTCGTCGATGGCGTGCGGGACGAGCCCCAGGTCGGTGAGTTTCGCCTCGAAGTCCGCCTTGAAGTAGTCCACCCCCTTGCACGTGGGACCAAACGGCGTCGGATAGATGCAGTGCCCGTTGATCACCAACATGTTCATCATGGCGGTGGTGAGTGCGTCGAACTTCCGAGACACATTGTTACGGTGATAGAGCACGGGGACATCGATGATCTCGTTGTCCAAGATGCCCAGCTCACGGATGAGGACCCGCCGAACACCGTCGACAATACCCTGCACTTCTTCGTTCCAGTTCTTCAAGTTCAACGCTGTCATCGTCGTCGCGGGCGGGTAGCCGAGCACCGCCTCAAGCCCATTGTCGTCGTATTCCTTGAGGTCGGTCTCGATGTTGAACCCGTCGAACGACCGCCCCTCGAAGATGAGGCCCGTCTCGTGGCGTCTGGCGTCGAGTGACCGCAGCGCTTTGAGCAGAGCGACGTGAGCCGCTTTGGGGCTGGCCAACAACACACGATAGGGGAACTCAGGGCGGTTGCGCCCACTCAGGGAGGGGTTGCCCGATACCGGAACAAAAGAAATGAACTCATCCACGTGCCCCACCGACAACCAGTTGGTGTGGATCTCGAACGGCTTTTGCACTACCTGCTGCTGCAGGAACGTGCGGACTTTGGGCTCGAACTGGCTGTCGACGTCGCCATTGCCAAAGTAGATCCGGCCCCACGGATACTCCGTCCCGTCCGGACCCCGGACCGGTGGCGTGACCTCCAGGTTTCCGAAGGAATCGTAGGTCGTGTTGTGGGTGAGATCGCCGGGTTGCCAGTCGCCGACCTCCGCCGCGAGCAACGTCCGCGGGTAGTGATGCAGCGTACGGTTGCGTGATGCTCGCAGGACGCTGGTGATATTGTGCCCGGGCAGGCTGGTGTAACCGATCTCCATGCAGTCCTGGGCCCACGGGTCGAGCTCATCCACGGCGATCCTGCACGGCAAATCGACCATTTGCTCGGCCACGGTTCGGGCATCGCTTGGCGCGGGAAATCGGAGGAACTCCTCGAGCGTCTTGTCGCAGGCGCCCGCGTAAAACTCGAGCCACGCCAGGAAGTGGTCCTGGATGCGGACCGTTGCTGGCGGTGCGAGGTAGACCTTCGTGTCCACGCCGTAGTGCGCGACAATCTCGTCGTTTCGCCACCGGTCGAGCTCGCCTAGCTCTGCTTCGCTGAGCCCGAAGTAGCCTGCGAACGTCGCGAGGTCGATGGCCGTTCTTTTTCTTGCGCGAGGTGGCAGCACAATCGTGCACGGTCGATACCCAGGGCTGTACGCCCGAGCTCGGTTGGAGTCCGCGGTCCCTCCGGCGTAGTCCAGAAAATCATCCAAATTCAGACCCGCGAGGTCAGCGAAAGCCTGGATCCAAAGCTCGTCTCCAATCTCCAGTCGTACGGACTGGCCCACCGCTATCCAGCCATCAAAGTCGTCGCGGTAGTCCGCCAGTTCGCTGTTTTTGGGACCGCTGAACTCAAGAGCACCGAATCCAGCCTCGGTCATTCCATAGTCCCCTGCGGCCTCGGCGACGGTGACCCCCGCCTCCTTCGCCACCCAGGACGGTAGCTCGATCAGACGGTCGCGAAACAGCCGTACCGCATTGGTGTCGGCTTCGCCCCCCGTGTACTCCAGCAGCGTCTTGAATCCCCGGTAAGCACACCAGGCAAACAGATCAACCACGCCTGCGATGTCGACCCACTCCACCAGATCCTTCACGTCGATCTCGACCAGACCAACCGAACGAAACCCCCCGTGTCGGCTCTTGATGACTTCCGTCTTGAGTCGAGCGCGGAAGTCGGCGTTACTGTCCAGTTTCGACACGTAGACATGGGTCGCGGGCACCCCGTGGTGAGGGATCATCCACGGGGCCACCCGCACGGTCGCCTCGTCCTCGACGGGCTGCAGGCCCAATATCGCGGGAGGGGTCACCGTTAGCGTCAACTTCACCAGTCCGTCGAACCCCTGGCTGGCGAAAGTTATCGCCTCCATGAACAACGGCAGTCCGGACTCGCCGCGACTCGCGACCAGGTCCGCGACGGTCAGTTGATACGGCGCCGCGCGGTCGGGCCCCAGCACCTCGCCATCGCCCCGCAGCACACGTAGCTTCGTGTAGTCGTCGACCGAAAGCGAAATGTTCCAGGTGTCGGGAATCTCCTGGCTGGTTTTGATTCGGAGCGGTGCGAGATCATTTTTGTCGCGGTCCGCATTGATGATCCCGTCCGCATTGTCGTGGGTGTCGCTGCCGTCGTCATCGTCGTGGTTGACCAGGACCACCGCGCCAATACCTCCATCAGCGGTTTTCCCCCACACCCAGTCGCCGTTACCGTTGATCTCGATGAGTCCGTCCGGATCTCCGGTGCGGTGGAGGTCCAGCGACATGCTCACCGTGAAGTTGAGCGCATTCTCCCCTTCTAGGGCGATGTTAACCATGAGGCGTGGCCCGCGATGTCGAGTGGGGAGGCATGTGACTCAGATCCGGTGGGCAGCGACGAGTCGGTCGCGCGTGACCTCGTCCGCTTCGCCCGTGGGTTCAAGGTCTTCGTCGCGCTGAAATTGTTGGATGGCCTGAATCGTCGAACTGTCCCGCCGACCGTGGCAGGGCGAACGCATCTAATCGGCATAGGACGAGAGCACTTTGAGGAGGAATCGTTCGTTCCAGCCGGCCTCGAGACGCCGGTTCTTGATGCCGACCTTCGAGCTTT
>JAESSZ010000848.1 GCA_016763875.1 Nannocystaceae bacterium | reverse complement strand
TTCACCGGCGGCGTCGTCGGCGGCACGCTGCAAATGAGTGGCAGTTCAACAATGGAGGTAACGGAAGATGCACTGCATATCTGGCGTCCCTGCTAAGTTTTTCTCTGTCGTTGCCGGCATCGCGTTGTTTGCGTTGCCAGGTTGTGATGATCCTGAGCGAGCCAGCGCACCCGCGGGCGCCGCCGACAATGACCCCGAGTCAGGCGGTGCAGACGGCCACGATGATGGAGGCAGCCGCGCCGACGGCCCTAGCACGGCCAGTACATGCCACGGCAACGACGACTGCGACACCCAATGCACGGGGGACGCCTGCGAGCCCGTGTGCGCAGGCACCTCGAGTTGTCTGGCGACATGCAACGCGGGCGGCAATTGCCGACAGACGTGCCAGGAGTCCGGCTCGTGCGCGCTGGAGTGCGCCAACGGGAAGTCGTGCGGCGCCAGCGGTGCGGGAAGCGCAAACCTCGAAGTTTCGTGCGACAGCGCGGAGCAGTGCGACGCCAGCTGTACTGGCACCGCGCACTGCCAGATCGACGGCGGTCTCGCGCCCAATCGGGTCGTCACGTGTGACGGCAGCGCTGAGTGTTTCGTTGAGTGCCCGGCAGGCGGATGCGCATTGTCGTGTTCCCAGAGCGCACAATGCGAGCTAGCCTGCGAGGGCGATGGCTGCTCGCTGAGCTGTATCGAGGGTGCGAGTTGCCGCTGCACGGGCGAAAACTGCCAGCTGGACTGCGGTGACTCGCAGCCGGTCGCGTGCCTGACGACCGAGGGCGATGCGCCAACGATGGCGTGCGCCACTGAGCAGTGTTGAGCCGTTTGTCCACCACGGTGAGCCGCCGCGCGCACCGTGGCGCGTACACCGTGGCCCCGTGAAGCGCGGGGCGTGCATACTGGGTCCGCCCATGCGCCGCCTCATCACGATCCCCATCAGCCATTACTGCGAGAAGGCTCGCTGGGCCCTGGATCGCGCCGGCCTTCACTACCGCGAAGAACGCCACCTCCAGATGCTGCACTGGCCACACGCGTGGGCGGCGGGCGGCGGTCGAACCGTGCCCGTGCTTGTCGCTGACGGCCAGAGCTACCCCGAGTCCGCCGACATCCTGCGATACGCCGACGCGCAGCTCGACGAAGCGAGCCGCCTCTACCCGGCGGGCATTGCCTCAGCCGTTGCCGAGCTGGAACACGAGTTCGATGCCGATTTTGGCGTCGAGTCACGCCGCATCTTCTACGCCTTGCTCTCGCTGCCGGGCGGGCGGGCACTGCTTGCGATCAATGCCCACGGGGCGCCGCGCTGGGAGGCCGCGTTGCTCTGGCTCAGCTTTCCCGTGGCACGCGGCATGCTTTCACGCTACCTGGGCGTATCTCCGGCCACGGTCCAGCGCGCCAAGGACCGGGTGTCGCGGACCCTCGACGACGTTGCGGAGCGACTGCGCGATGGTCGGCCGTACCTCTTTGGCGAGAGGTTTACGGCGGCGGACCTGGCGTTCGCCGCGCTCAGCGCCCCGCTGAGCCTGCCGAGTAACTACGGCATCCCGCTCCCCACACGTGCCGTGGCGAAGGCCCATGACCCCAATGCGGGTCAGTTCTGGGAGCACCCTGCAGTCGCCTTCGCACTGCGCATGTATGCGACCCAACGCGAGGCGACCACCATGGGCCAACAAGACCCCGCGGGGTCTGAACCGCCGGGCACCCAATGAGACGGCGAGCTACCCCGCCGGATCGACACGACGGTGCGCCAACTCGGGCCGAGTCTGCAGCGCCTTTTCAAGCTCGACCAACTCTTCGTCCTTGAGGAACGAGCGACCCACCGTGTTACCGGGCAAGACCATCTTCACGCACGGCTGATCCATCTCGCGCGTGACCTCGAAGCTCTCGCAGTTCTCGAGCTGACCAAGCAAACGGGCGAGCCGAGCGTTGGAGAACTTCGGCTTCTTCCGCTCCAGTTTGTACCGGAAGTTCTTTTTGACCTTGAGGTCAGCGGTGCCTTCGGCCGCGAGCAACGAGTCGTTGGCGCTGTTGATCCGCGCCCGCATCGCATTGTCCAACGCGCGCAGCTCGTTGTGCTCGATGTCTTTGACCTCGGCGGTGTGGTGCCCAACAATCTCAAGCTCCTCGCTCTGAGCGCCATCGACCGCGAACACGCGGCACTCCACCTGCACGGAACGGCGGTGGTACAGCGCTCCGGAGGTGATGAGTACGTGAAACTTGGTCTTGCTCTGCTCCGAGACGATCCGAGCAACATCGCGGACTGGCTTAGCCTCGGCAATGCGAATTGCGACGATGCCGTCCGCGCCGGTCAGTAACTCGACCTTGGTGGCTTCCTCCGGCTCCTCCTCAGGGCCGTCCTTGCCTGCGAAAAGTTGCGTAAAGCCGAGTTCCCGGAGCGCGGCGTCCATCACCTTCTCGAGCTTTACGAGTTTGATGTCTCCACGCGACTCGATGAGGCCTGTTCCGAAGTGCGTTGCCATTCAGGCGAATTCCGGGGGCGAGTATGTCATGGGAGGCGCGAGGCCCCAATTCCTCCGCCAGCGGCCCTCAAAACCGGGAGTCCGCCGGAAATTGCCAAAAACTAGGCGCGTGAGGCCGAGCCACGGCACGCTGCGGGGGTGACGACGCTCAGGCATATCGACGCGCTGCTCGGGACCACGTGGGTCTGGGACGAAGAAACCGACGAGGATCGCCTGGCGGTCGAAGATCTCCGCGGTGACATCGACGTGATGCTCGATGCCTTGGTGTTCGACCAAGGCTAGAATCGAGGCGCCCCACCGTGGGGCCGTGTGCGCATCGTTTCTCGCAACGCTATGGCCTCCCAGCTCCCGATCATGATCACCCCAGAAGGCCACGCCGCCGTCTGCGAGGAGATGCGTTGGCTGTGGAGGGTCGAACGTCCGCGCGTCACGTCCGAGGTTGAGGCCGCCGCCGCGCTCGGCGATCGCTCGGAGAACGCAGAGTATCAGTACGGAAAGCGCCGCCTGCGCGAGATCGACGGGCGCATGCGTCACCTGTCCAAACGACTCGATCGCATGAGGGTGATGACCGCCCAGCATCAGGCCGCGGCCGGCGACATCGTCGGCTTTGGGGCCTACGTCCGTGTCGAAAACGAAGGCGGCGAGCAGACGATCTACCGCCTCGTCGGGCCTGATGAGTTCGATCCCGACGCAGGATTCATCAGCGTCGAGTCGCCGGTCGCACGCGCATTGCTGGGCAAGGAGGTCGGCGACGTCGTCGAAGTTCAGCGTCCCAAAGGGTTAGCCGAACTCGAGATCATCGCGCTCCGCTACGGCGGCCCCCCGCCATCCCAGCATGAGTCGCAGCACTAGCCGGTGCTGCCCGACCCGCTCGTGGCGCCATCATCGGAGTCGCCGCCACTCGATCCGCTGCTTGAGTCACCGGTGTCATCGACGTCGCCCGAGTCGGTGCCCCCCGAGTCGGGGTCGGACCCAGATCCCCCGGAGTCGGTGGTCGTAGCGCTGCCGTCGTCGCCCCCGGGCCCTCCTTGTCCGCTCGCTGAGGACGCCGCAGTGCTCGAAGATGGCGGCGGTAAGTCAGAGTCGACCGAGCACGACACCACAAGCGACGCCGCAATCGACGCCAGTGCGGCGACACCAACTCGGCGGCAGGCCAAGAACAACGATGCGGAGCGACCGGGCAAGTTCACGACGCCTGACGCTACCAAACTCCAGCGCAAGCGTTGCGGGGTGTCGGCACAGGACTCAAACCGTGATGCGACGCAGCCACACCAACGGGCCGTCGGTCGCGTCCTCGGCCGTGAGGTCGACGTCCCCTTCCAGCATCCAGTCGGTGGGACCGTCGGCGCCCACCAGCACCTGCTGCACGGTCCACACGCGGGGCTCCCGCGGCACGAGCCGCGTGTGTCGGTGGAACCGTGCCTCGTGGGAGAACCTTGGCGTGCCAACGTCGTCCACCACGGCTGCCATCGCCCCCTCGATGCGGTCGGCGGTCCAGAGGTCGTCGGGGTCGACCCGCAACCCGCCGATCGCTTCGTCGTAGTCGCCTGCCGCCAGCACCTTGACCAAACCGTGCATCTCCGCGCGCACCCGTGCCATGAGCCCACGCTCGTCTTTAGCCAGGTCGTAGGGCGCCACGGTCTCTTCCTCCGCCTCATCGGCAGTCACCGTCTCGCCACGGGCCATGCGTTCCCACTCGGCCACTAAAGAGGAGTCGGCCCGCGAGAGCACCGCCCGCAGCCGCGCGAGCAGATCGAGCAGCGCCTCGTCGTGATACTCGGCCGGCACGTTTTGGATCACGGTCTTGTAGGCCTGGCTGAGGTACCGCATGAGCACCCCCTCGCTCCGCGCCAGCCCGTACTCTTTGACGTAGTCGTTGAAGCTCATGTAGCGCTCGAGCAGCTCGCGCGCGATTGACTTGGGGCGCACGGTGTCGTCGCGGACCCACGGCCGAGTTATTCGAAAGGTGTTGAACGTGTCGTAGACGAACTCGGCGAGCGGCTTGGCGTGGTCCACCCGTTCCAGCTGCTCCATGCGCTGGTCGTACTCCACCCCTTCGTTCTTGAGCTGCGCCACCAGATCGCCCTTGAGTCGGTCGACCTGACGCATGAGAACCACCCGCGGATGCTCAAGGATCGCTTCGACCAGACTAAAGACGTTGAGCGCCACGGCCTCGGGGTCACCGTCGCGGGGTAGCTGCGCGAGCGCCGAAAGCAGGTACAGCGACAACGAATGGTGCAGCGAAAAGTCGTTCTGTAGGTCGGAACCCACCCGCACGCAGGCCTTGTTCCAACCCGGAGGCTTGGCCGCCTCCACCACGCCCGCCTGAACAAGGCTGCGGAAAAGCACGGCGGCGTGTCTTCGGTGACGCTTCCGGGCGCCTTCGCGTTCGTAGCTGCGACCGATGAGGTCCACGACGCGTCGGTAGCCACCGTGAGGCTCCTCGACGTTGAACTCCCGGTCCAGGACCGAGAGCAACATGCCGTGCGTGACTGCGAACTGCGAGGTCAGCGGCTCGGGCAGCGCGGTCCCGAGTCGATCGAACGTGCTCTCGTCCCAGGGAACGTAGCCTCGATCCGGTGGTTTTCGCCGCACAAACTTTTTCTTCTTGCCGCCCGCCGCCTTCGCTTCGAGCCGAAGGTTGTCGATCACGTGCTCAGGCGCTTGCGCGACGACCCAGCCGCGATCGTCGAAGCCTTTGCGCCCCGCCCTGCCCCCGATCTGCTTGAAGTCGCGGACGGCCAAGATGCCAACCTTGATACCGTCGTATTTGCACAATTTCGCAAACAGCACGGTGCGGATCGGCACGTTGACGCCCACGCCCAGGGTGTCCGTCCCGCAGATCAATTTGAGCAGCCCCTTTTGCGCCAAGCGTTCAACCAACGTGCGGTACTTCGGCAGCAACCCTGCGTGGTGCACCCCGACCCCGTGCGACAGCAGTCGTTTGACGTCCTTGCCGTAGGGCGTGTCGAACTTGAAGCCCTGCAGCGTGTCGAGGATGCTGCGCTTCTCCTCCTTGCTCGTGACGTTGATCGACGTCAGCGACTGCGCTTGCTCCGAAGCTTCACGCTGGGTGAAGTTGACGACGTACACGGGCGCCTGTCCCGACTCGACCAGGTCGACAATCGACTCCTGCACGGGCGTGGTGCGGTAGGAGAAGTGCAGCGGCACCGGGCGATCGACGGACGTAACCAACGCGACCGTGCCCCCTGCGATTTTCGGGATGCCGTCGACGAACATCGAGACGTCGCCCAACGTGGCCGACATCAACAAAAACCGCGCGTGCGGCAACGTCAGCAGTGGGATCTGCCACGCCATGCCGCGATCGGGGTCGGAGTAGTAGTGGAACTCGTCCATCACCACCGAGTCCACGGGACTGTGGGCTCCGTCCCGAAGCGCCGTGTTGGCCAGGACCTCGGCGGTGCAGCACATGATTGGCGCCGACTGGTTGACTGCGGCGTCGCCGGTCATCATGCCGACGTTTTCGGGCCCGAGTTGCGTGCACAACTCGAAGAACTTCTCGTTGACCAACGCCTTGATCGGGCTCGTGTACCAGGCACGTTTTCCCTGACACAGCGCCTTGAAGTGCACCGCCAATGCGACCAGCGACTTCCCCGAGCCTGTGGGCGTATTGAGGATGACGTGCTGGCCCGACATCCACTCGAGCACGGCCTCCTCCTGCGCCGGATACATCGAGAGTTCAACGGCGTCGGTCCACGACAAAAACCGCTCAAGGATCGCGTCTGCGTCCGCAAGCGGTTGTTCGGGGAGGTAGTGCTGCAGCAATAACGGGTCGGACTGCCGCGACACGCCGGGGGTTGTAGCACCAAAAACTAACCCGCTGCGATCGGCTCAGGCCGCAGCGGGTTACAAACAGGGGGGGAAGCACGTCTACAGACGCGGTGACTACTCCAGGTCGTACTGCTTCAGCTTGCGATACAGGGTGGTCTTTCCGATGTGGAGCAACCGTGCAGCTTTGCGTTTGTTGCCGCGCGCGTAGTTGAGGGCCCGGCGGATCGCTTGCTTCTCTGCTTCCTCGAGGCACAACTGACGCTCGGGCGACTCGGCCCGCACCTGGTGCACATCGCGAACACGGAGTTTGGAGGGCAGGTCACGCAACTCGACCTGTTCGGTCGCGCCCGCAGCCACGGCTTGGCCAAGGACCCCGTGCAACTCGTCGATGTTGCCTGGCCATCGGTACGAACGCAGGCAGTCCAACGCGTTGTCGGCGATGCCTCCGATTGGACGGCGGCTGGGCGTGCGGCCGATGACGTCCATGGCGAGCATCTCCAGGTCCTCGATACGCTCAGCGAGCGAGGGCACGTCGATGCGCACGCCACTGGCCCAACGAACGATCTGCGGGTGCAAACGACCGCGACCCATCTCCGACTCGGGCTTGATCTTGGTGCCGATCACGATGCGACCGAGACCGGTGAGAGCCGGAAGGCGAGCCTGCTCTTCCAAGGGGAGGTCCTCCAGGTCCGAAAGGAACGTGAACGCCCCAAGGCTGACCAGGCGGGGGGTCTCCTTGGCGTTGACGATCTCCATGTTAGGAACCTCGCCGCCACCAAAGTGGTGGAGCATGCGAGCGACCGTCTCTTTTCCTGCGCCGGATGCACCGACAAGCAGGACGGGGAGGTTAGTGCGCACCGCGCGGTGGATCATCGCCTGGACCCGGCGGGCGGCCGAAGAATGGCCAAGGAAGGCGGGAGGCGCAGTCTTGAGCCGCGCTTCGGCGATGGAGTCCGGGAATGACTGAAGGAGATGATCTGCGACGTGCATGACGTGTTTCTTCCGATTGAGCCGAGAGAGCCGAGTTCTGTTGGGGGGTTGGGGCCGGAGCGACGAGGTTCAGTTGGGGAGGACCTCGTCGTCCCTGTGGCCTCTATTGGGGTCATTGATCGCGCGCGCCACTTTTTCTTGCCCCCGGTCAGCTTAATCGGCCCTTTTGCAATCCACCAGCCCACTGGATGGACCGCGCCGCGGCCACACACCACAAGGGTGTCCGGGGTGGGACGTTTGTCCACGACATCCGGCCCGCTTCGAGGTCTCAAGCACCTCCGATGTCGCCCGATAGTACAGATCGATGCCCCCAGCCGCGCCCCAACCGCCCGTGAGCCTGCTCGAACGCCTCGCCAGTGCCCCTCACTGGCAAACGGCGGTCCGGCGAGCCTGGTCGCTGGCGCGCACTGACACGCGCGCAAGCGACTGGGTCGCGCGTTTCGAGGCCCAGGCGGCCGAACTCGTGGCCGGGGCGCTGGATGCGGGAACCGCGGTCGGCGGAAGCGGCGGGCGTCTGATGATCGGCAGCGCGGGCGTGGCGATTCCGCCCGAGCTCACCGCCATCCTCAAGGATGCGCTGAGCGCGGAGGGGCCGGTTCTCCGCGCGGCGGTGTTCATGCTCGTTGGTGCCGCCGTACGGGCGCCCCTACTGCCAGCGGGCTCCGAGGCCCCGTGGGACACCTTCGAAAAACTCCGAATGATCGCCAAAGCGCTCCCGCCGAGGCGACGCGACCGATGGTGCGAGGCCCTCCCCAAAACGACAAACCCGGTGGCTGACCCCTCGTCGCTAGCCGGCCGTCGTCTCATCGCCCGCGGATTCACCGCAACGGACACCTCCGCGCCGCGTGGCACCTTGGCCCTCAACCCGCTGCCCCGCCCCGCCACCATTCCGAGCGGCGCCGCCATCGACCTGCTGCTGTCGGCGCTCACCTTTCGGGCGTGTGCCGAGCTGGCGGACAGCGCGTCGGTACAGGCTCCAAGCCGGGCGGCGTAGACGGATCGCAAGTCCGCCCTTGCCTGGTCCGCCACGCGTGTGGTGTTTTCGGGTCCATGGCGAACGCGCACGGCATCCCCACCGATTCCTCCCCCGATTCGGCGCCGTCCGAGGCGAACCTCGCGACCGAACTCAAAACCCTTGAGCCTTTGGTCGCCGCCGCGTTCGAAGACCGCGCGCAACTCTCAGAGCCCGAACAACGGCAAGCGATTCGCCGCACGATAGCGTTGCTCGATGACGGTAAGATCCGAGTCGCCAGCCCGCCTGAAGAAGACGGCGGCGAGTGGACCGTTCACGCCTGGATCAAACAGGCCATCCTCCTCTACTTCGGCGTGCAGGAGATGCGCACCGAGCATGTCGGTCCATTCGAGTACCACGACAAGATCCCTCTCAAACGCGACTTCGCGGAAGCAGGCGTTCGAGTGGTTCCGCCCGCGACCGCGCGCTACGGGAGCTTCCTCGAGGCGGGCTGTATCCTCATGCCGTCCTACATCAACATCGGCGCGTGGGTCGGCGCGGGCACGATGGTCGATACCTGGGCCACCGTGGGCAGTTGTGCCCTGATTGGACGT
>JAESSZ010000847.1 GCA_016763875.1 Nannocystaceae bacterium | reverse complement strand
GTTGCGCAACGATCTCCACGAACTGGCGAGCTGCACGCAGCGCGCGTGAAAAGCGCGGCGATGAAGACGCCTTATCCTGGCTGCGTTGTCATGACTTATCGCGCGTCGTTAATCGCAGCTTGTCTTGTCGTCCTCCCGGCCTGTCCGGGAGACTCCGATACCACCAACACTACGCTCGAGGCGGGCACCTCGACGGGTGCGACATCGAGTCCAAACATCACGGCGTCCACCATCGACCCCAGCGACTCGTTGTCGGCAACGCAGGCCAACGACACCAGCGCCGACGCCTCAGACACGGACGCTTCCGACACGGACGCTTCCAACACGGACAGTGCCGACACCGTAAGCGTCGACTCAGGTACATCGAGCTCAGGCACAACCGCGAGTGACACCTCCTCCGGGAGTGACTCGACCGAGTCCGGGGCCACCGACAGCTCGGGCGAAAGCACGAGCACCGGATCCGGCGAAAGCACGAGCACCGGATCCGGCGAAAGTTCCAGTTCCAGCTCCAGCAGCAGCTCGAGCTCAAGTGACAGCGGCGGCAGCAGCTCGACCGGCAGCTGCGGGATCCCGATGGGTATTGGCAACTATGATCCGTGCTTGGACGCGATGGGTGATGCCGACTCGACTCTGTGCGGGTTCGGTGGCTCAACCTGCATCAACGACGGGACCGACCCGACAACGTTCACCGTTTGTTCCCAATCGGCCTGCGTGGACGAGTGCGACTGCCCGGCGCACCCGGGTACCGGAGACTCGGTCGTCACCTGCGCCGAACTTGCGGGCGACGACATGATCCCCGAGTGCTACCTCGACTGCGCCAACGGCGAGGACTGCCCGGACGGGATGGGCTGCTTCGGCGGCCTGGTGTGCGTCCACGCCAGCGGTGCTGGTGGCGACGACTACGGTGCGTGCGAAGGCTCCGCCGAATGCCCGCTCGGCAATACTTGCATCGTCGACGATCCCGACAACGTTACGGTTGGCGTTTGCTCCGACCAAGGCTGCGCAAGTGCAGCGGAATGCCCGCCCGCACCCGTCGGCGGCACTTCGCCCGTGACGTGCAACGACCTAACCGGCGATATCAACGACTGCTTCCTGGACTGCTCCGGGGTGGGCGCGACTTGTCCGGGAGGCATGACGTGCGTCCTGGATACCTTGTGCGTTTGGCCAGCGCCGTAGGCAATTGTAACCGTCGGCGCCCCTGCGACTAAGCCACTTTGTGCAGTGCTTCATGCGTTCGCGGTGAAGCACTGCTGGGTGTGCTTGCCGCCTATTTCAACGTGCACCGCGGGTTAATTTGGTCGCCGGTCGCCCAGACCGGTGCGCCAACGCGGACATCCTCGCCGCGAGCGCACGCATTAAGTCCGCTTTAAGCGGAACACGCCTCACCCCAGGTTAGGGTGAACAACCGCAGCCCTTCGCCTGGTAGCTACCTATGCTGGATCACCTCTTTTTGCTCACAACGCTCGCCTACGCGGGACCCTCGGCTGAGTCGGCCGAACTCGAAGGCAAAGTGCAGGCCCTCTTTGAGGACTGCACCATGTGCCATGACACCTCGGGGGACCCCAGTGATCCTGGGGGCCTGGACCTCGAGTCACCGCTCTCAGCTCTGATTGGCCGCAAGTCGGCCGCGGTGGACAAGCTCCTGGTCGACCCGGGCAACCCAGCGGGCTCCTATCTCATCGAAAAACTCGTCGGGGCCGAAGGAATCGACGGCGAGATCATGCCGGTCGGCGACGACCCCTACTCGGCTGAGCAGTTGAAGCTGGTCAGTGACTGGATCGCGAGTCTCCCGGCCAGCACCAGCGATGACGCCGCGCCCGACAACGGTGGTGGCACGGACCCCGGGGCCGCAGCCGCTGTCGTTCCTGCCCCCGCCGCGGCAAAGGGCACCAAGCCATTCCGAGGGATCACACAAATCGTGCTTCCGACCACAACCACGCTCGGTCGCAACACGCTCCAATACCGCATTGACCACCGCTTCGGTCGGATCGGTACCGAACGTGGTGCCTTCGGGCTCGACGCTGGGGTCGTGATGAGCATGGGGATGAGCTACGGCATCTTGGACGGGTGGGACGTCATGCTGCGCCGCTCCTCGACCCGAAAAAACTACGAGTTGGGGACCAAGTACGTACCGCTGCGCCAAGAAGACGGTGCTCCCGTCAGCGTCGGCGGCTACACCTCGCTTGAGTACTTCCGGGACTTTGACGTCGCGAACCGATGGACCGGCAACTTCCAGGCGATGGTAAGCCGGCTGTGGTTCGATCGCTGGAGCACGATGCTCACCCTTGGCTACCACCTGCGAACGAACCACAATGCCCGCGTGATCGTCGACCGTGGCGAGGGACCCGAACCGGTGGAGGACCGACGCGACACGATGGTGGTTGGATTCGCGTCCACTATCTGGCTGGGCAAGAAACGCCGCTGGGGCATCGACATGGAGTACTTCCTGCCGATTCCCGACGGGGGCGAGCCCAACACGTTCTACTACCGTGGTGGCGACGCTGATCCCGATGGCGCCAAGATCGGCGCATGGGCCCTCGGCGGCTCGTACTATACGGGCAAGCACTTCTTCCAGGTGTTCTTCACGAACAACCGGTCGATCAACACCAACCTCGCGGCATCGGGCGGCCAGAGCGGAAATCCGTTCAACGACCCATCCGCGGAGCACGACAACCCCCTCAACGAGATCAACTTCTTCCTCGGCTTCAACCTCGGACGACGCTTTACCTTGGGCAAGAACGCGAAGAAGCGGAAACAGAAGAAGGCCGCCGCGACGGGGGGCAACTAAGCATGAAGAAGCTAGCCTTGACTGCACTGGCGCTTGTCGCCTCGACCGGATGCGCCGACCAACTCAAGCCGATCGGAGACGACGGCGGGGACGGGGCCACAGACCTCATGCCCCCTCATGTCGCTGAGGCCTTCGGGCGCGCATGCGGCAGCGCGACTTGCCACGGAGGATCACAGACTCCGGCGTTGGACCCGACATCGGCACCAGGGATTGTCGACTCGGACTCCGCGACCGGCATACCGCTGGTGGAGTTTGGGAACCTTCAGGGTTCGTACATCGCGATCAAAGTGCTGCCCGACGCGGTGCTTGATGATGTGTCACTTCGTGTCGGCGGGATCATGCCGGTGCCAGGCAATGACTTCGATCCCGCAGACATTTCGATCATCATCGGTTGGATCGCTGGCACCGCACCCCCCGTCGGGGATGGAGACGACGACGACGGCGCAACGAGCGATGGGATGGACGACGCGGACACGATGGCGGACGAGTCGACCGGAACGCCAGAGCCGCAGTTGTGCGGGCTCGAGGACGTTGCTCCCGGCGTCGATAGTCCCGTGGTCATGGGAGACGAAGCGGGGGTGATTCCCACGCAGATCGGGACCATCATCAACAACAACTGCGGCTGTCACTTGACCACCGAGACACTGGTCATGGGAGCGCCCTCAGCTTCGCCTCCGCCACCCGCAGGTACCGGCACCGACTTCGCCACGCTCGCGGGTATCCAGGCGAACATGGACACCGTGCTGGCGCGGGTCGACACCGACGTCAACGCGATGCCGCCGACATACTTCTGCGACCTTCAGGACGTGCAGGCGCTGACCCAGGCCGACTCCGACGCGCTCACCAGCTGGCTGGAGATGGGCGCACCCGATGGGGCGACCTGGATGGGTATGTAGCGGCATGACGCGACCATCCGGCGCATTGTTTGCGGCCCTGCTGTTGGGATGCGGCCCCGAGCCCGCAGCAGCGGCAGCAACTTCCAAACCGGAAACGCAGACGCCCCCCGATCTCGAGACCTCCGCGCCTACTTCACAAGCAGGCGCGTCTCGGTGCTCCTTGGCCACGGGCGGCTCGGAACACACGATTGCGGTGGGTGACACGACCCGCGAATACCTCGTCCACGTCGGCAGCGAGTTGAGCACTCCGCCAGCCGTCGTTTTTGCGTGGCACGGTTTTGGGAGCAATCCGGAGGGATCGCTAGCCGCGATGAACGGGTCCGCGTTTTGGAACGACGCGATCGTCGTTGCACCGCGCGGCATGCCGCGAACGTTCGAGCAGTTCGGCGATAGGCCCGCACTCGGCTGGCAGGTCGCGAGCGGTGAGCTCGACGATCGAGATCTCGCTTTGTTCGACACGCTGGTGACCAAGCTCGCTAGCCTTGGGTGTCTCGACGAGACACGCGTGTACACGGCGGGGGTTTCCAACGGCGGCTTCTTTTCGAACGTGCTTGCGTGCCATCGCGGGGATGTCATCGCTGCCGCGGCGCCCACGGGAGGCGGGGGGCCCTTCGTATTGCCGTGCGGTCCGAGTGTTCCCGTCCTTGTCACCCACGGACGCAAAGACAAGGTCGTGCCCTACCCCAGCGCGACCAAGACGTTCGCCCACTGGGCGGAGCACAACGGTTGTAACGCAGACGCGGCGCCCCCTGACGACGGCTGTGCTGCTGCGACCTGCCCAACAGGTGCCACCGTTCGCATGTGCTCCGAAAACCTCGGACACCGCTGGCCTCGGGGCCAAGCCAAGCGCACCGCGGCGTTCCTGCGACAGTTCGCGAAGCCCCGCTAGGCCAGCTCACGCGCTCAGGAGTTTCGTTGCGAGGCTCCCGGACTGAGAGCCTTAGTTCCCGGTCGGGAGCCAAATCGCGGTCCACAGGCCCAGGGTGAGTTCGGGGCCGCCGAGCGTGAATAGATCATCGCCAGCCCCAGTGGTGATCCGGACGTCCGAGCCAGATCCCAGGGCGCTCAACGACAGGGCCGCGCGAGCGCCGACCTCAACGACTGCGCGCGAGCTTCGCGGCAAGATGCGGAGCGCGGGTGCGACCCAAGCGAGCCCTCCAAACAGGATCGAGCGCCCGCCATCGCCCACTCGCTGCGGCGTCGCTCGGCTGCCGCCTTCGGTGACGAACCAGGGCTCGACAGTGGGGCCGGCGGCAGCAGCAAGCTGAAACCGGTCGCGTCGCCAGGCGTAGCCGACGCTCGCCGCAGCCCGAAGGCGGTGCAGCCCGGCACCGGACGACGGGCGTCCCGAGTACCGGAACTGCCCCGCCGCCAGCAGCCCGCTTCGAACTCGAAGAAGTAGCGATAGCTCGCCGGCGGTGCTGAGTTGTGGGGCCCGCAGACCGATCAGCGCCGCGGGGACCAGCGCGATGCCGAGTTCATGCGGGAGGCGCGTCGAAAGTGCGGGAAGCGCGTCGACTTCGGGGAAGGCGCGAGGCTCGGAAGGCGGTTCGGCCTCGGGTGGCGGTTCG
>JAESSZ010000846.1 GCA_016763875.1 Nannocystaceae bacterium | reverse complement strand
GCGAGCCGTTCGGCGACGTGGCGGCCGTGAGCGGTGAACACCAGCGGGTTGCCGTCACCGCCACGTCGCGAGGCCAGGCCCTCATCGCACAGACCGTCTGCGGTTCGGTCACGCCCAAACAACGGCCCGATGTGCAGTCCGTCTTCGCCCGAGCGTTCGCCGGCGAGCATCTCAAGCAGCATGCGCCGCTGCCGCGCTGGCAGCGGATGGACCAGGATGTTCACAGCAACTTGGACAAGCATTGGCCCGTCTTTTCCGGACCCGATCGCAGCTTTCGGTTGGGGCCTTAGATCACAAGCGCGACGTTGTGGCGGTGATAAGCGGCGCTGGCCTGATCGTCGACGCGCTCTGCTTCGAGCATCAACCAGCTCGATACGGCGTTTGCGAGCCCACGTTCGCTCAGATTGTTCCACAGCCAGGCGGCGACACCGCGCATCTCGGGCTCTAGCTGGCGATACGCGACGATGCGAAGCGGTAGCCCGCCCACTTCGATGGCGTCTGCGTAGCGGCGTCCGACCTCTAGCCAGGCCCACCACATGTCGATCGCAGTGGTGGAGTTGGCGGATATTCGCAGTTGTCGGGTCTCGCCGATTGCGTGCTGGACACGGTGAAGCAGCCGCGCGCGTACGGTCAGAACCGCTCGGCCCACAACCCGACGCTCGTGTGTCGGCAAGCCGTCGGTCGAGATCCCCGCCTCCAGCATGATGTCGGCCAGATCGTCGGCAACATCCCGCCGAAACTCGGCCAATACCAACTCCGGGGAGATGCCGCACCCAATCTCGAGCGTGCGCCGTCGGACCTTGCCGCGGAAAGGGAAGCCGCCGAGGGTCTGCTCCCACACTTCGCCCAGCCGATTGATCTGGCGCGTGGGTTCGGCGGTGCTCGTCGCGGTTTCGAGATGCAATGACAGCGCGGTCCGAGCCGGATCGCCGCCATCGTTGGCGGCCAGGTCCCCGACGTCGACTTCGTCAAGCAAATCTCCGAGTGCTTCCGGTTGCACGGCGGCATTCGGGGCTTGGGTGGACCCCGCCATGGCGAGGCGGAGCAAGCCGAGGGTCTGCAGTCGGCGTGGCGTCTTGAGCCAAGTGCCGAGCAAACGCCGGTTGCCGATGGATTCGCCCGTCAGTCGGCGGGCCGCGAGTGCGATGAAGTGTGCCGATCGGGAGGGGACGGCTAGGGTCTCCACATGCTGGGCAACCTCGGTCCAAGCACCGCGCACGGCAGCGTCGGCGACGAGCCAATCCGCTGCGATCTGCAGCGCGACGGGGGGACATAGATCGGGATCCAGCTGGTCGAGGCTGAGCAGCAGGCGTCGCGCCCGTACCCGATTGCCCGCATTGGCAGCCAGAAGACCTGCGGCCACCAGCCCCGCGCCACGCAGCCGTATCGAGGCGTCGAGCTTTGTTCGGAGCCAGAGATCTTCGCCGGGCTCGCGAACGCGCGCACGCAACGCCGCAAGCGCGCCTGCGAGCACTGCCCCGCCCTGTGGGTCGCGGGTCCAGGGATGCCCGCCAAGTCGACTTAGTGCCCACGCTAACCGCGGAAGTCCCAGCGGGATGCACAGTCGCTTGACGAAGATCCAGGGATGGATAGCCAGGGTGATGAGCGCCGCGAGCCCCATCATCGGCCACACGGGCCACGTTGAACCGAGGCTCCAGGTAAACAGGGTCGCAAACGAGAGCGACGCCATGACCCCGATGGTGACGCCCAGCCGGGCTTCGGCGCGCTTCATCGCCTGCGCCCGACTGCTCTCGGGGTTGACGATCTCGGAGCTCGGCAGGGGGGACAGCGCGATGCTCAGGCAACCCAGCACGCCAAGAAGGAGAAGAAGCGCCGCGGTCACCGTGCCCACCAGCCCATCGCGCGCGCCGCCTGGGCCCACCCTGGGGTCTTGGCGGGGGTCGAAGGCAGTGGTCTCGGCAGCGATCGTGGACTGAGTTCGGCCCAGATCTCGTGGTGGATGCGCTCGTCGACATCCCGCAGGCGCGTGAGCGCACGGCGAACCCGGTGGGCGTCTCGGACCTGCGGACCGGCCGGCGTCTCGTAGCGCTGCGCGCCAGGCGACTGCGCGGCAAGGGCGGCGAGGACACGACGACCCGCCTTCTCGACGGTCTCGCGGCTGGCCAGGGGCGAAATGCCTAGAACATGAAATGGATTGTCGGTCAGGCGGTGCGAGGACACGGGGTGGAAGCTGGACGCCTGCTGGGGGGTCAATGTTCCCAGGCGCGTAAGAAAAGTCCCGGTTAGCCCCCAATATCGCCAACTCTGCCGCGTCACGGCAGTTGACCGTTGGGCCGAGGGTGGGTAAGCCCGGTCGAAGAGGGCGCTCCGGACGGGGCGCAAGAGCCTTTGAGGTCGATCAAGATTCTCGGTACTGGCGTTGGGTTGCCGCCCAAGGTCCTCACGAACAAAGACCTCGAACGGATGGTCGACACCACCGACGACTGGATCACGGAGCGGACCGGGATCAAGGCGCGGCGGATCGCAGCGGACGATGTTTCTACATCCGATCTGTGCGCCGAAGCCGTCGCCAACGCCTGCGCTGACGCCGGGATTGAGCCGGCCGAGATCGACACGTTGATCGTGGGGACCTCGACGGCAGATACGTTGTTCCCGTCGACCGCGTGTTGGACCCAGAAGAAGCTCGGCATTCGTGGCATGCCCGCGTTCGACGTCAGCGCGGGTTGCTCGGGGTTCGTCTACGGTTTAGAGATTGCCTCGTCCCTGGTCGCGGGTGGATCGGCCAAGCGGGTCGCGGTGGTCGGCGGCGAGGTCATGAGCCGTGTGGTCAACTGGAAGGACCGACGCACATGTGTATTGTTCGGCGACGGTGCAGGCGCAGCGATCGTCGGACCCGGCCAGGGAGACTCGGGCATGCTCGCGTCCAACTGGGGGGCCGACGGCAACCTTGCGGCGATCCTCTATCAGCCCGCGGGCGGAACCCAGCGCCCGGCGACCCACGAGACTGTGGACGAACTGGCGCACACGGTGCACATGGAGGGCGCGACGGTGTTCAAACACGCGGTCGTCGCCATGAGCCAGGCCGCCAAGTCGGCGATGAAGGACGCTGGAATCACGCCCCAAGACGTTTCGCTGCTGATCCCCCATCAGGCCAACCGACGCATCATGACCGTGGCGCGGGAGCGCATGGGGCTGCCCGAGGACAAACTGTACTCCGTGCTGCACAAGTACGGGAACATGTCGGCGGCAACGATCCCGGTTGCATTGCACGAAGCGCGCAAAGAGGGCCGGGTCCCGGATGGCTCAATCGTGGTGCTAACCGCGTTTGGCACCGGGTTTACCTGGGGTGCCTCCATTCTTCGCTGGTAGGGCCCAACGAGGGAACCGAATCCCGTCCCTGGGGAAAGAAGTGTGTGGGACGGGATTCGCTCGATGCAATTTAGAACCGATTTCGCGCTTATGAGCGCCACGCTGGCCAGTTTGCTTGGGATCGCATGCGGTCCTACGACCGGCGAAGACGACGATGGACCCGCAGCCGAGGGTAGCGAGAGCGCCGACGACGGTCCTACGACCGGCGAGACGGGCGGCTCAGGCAGTAGTGCCAGTAGTGCCGAGGGCGACGAGACAGGGAGTCCTCTGTCGTGTCCCGCACCGCTGGCGTATGCCGCGTGCGATGCGGACCAACCCCTGGTGTTGGGCGAGTCGGACATCGAAGGGTGGATGCAGTGTGGCAATGGCGTGGCACATCGTGTCTCTGCCGAGGCGTGCGTGCTACCGCCCGGCGATGTCTGTGCTGCCGGTGAAGGTGATGGTGGATCGGGCGGCGTCAACGGGACTTGCGTCGAAGACTCCGAGTGCACGGACGCGGACCACGGTCGCTGCCTACTCGAACCGTTGGGCGGAGAGTGTGGCTGCATCTACAGTTGCGAAACCGACGCTGATTGCGGCGAGGACCAGGCGTGCATGTGTCGCGGCAACTGGAGCGTTTGTTTGCCGGCCGACTGCAAGACCGATGACGACTGCGGCGAAGGCTCGATGTGCACAATCGAGGTTTCGGACGGTTCGTGTGGCGCGTCCTCTGGACGGCTGACCTGCACGACACCCGCCGACTCGTGCGGTAGCGGCAGCGACTGTTCCTACCCGAACGCGTGCGTCAAACTCGCGGACGACGAGTGTGGTTTTCGGTGCGAGCCCTCGGAAGAGGCGTGCTCTGATGGGGGACGGCCGTTCATTGTGGACGATGTGAATCGCGTCGCCGAGGCGTCAGCGTCGCTGGGGTGGTGCCGATCCGCGCCATCGCTGGAGGCCTCGGTCGATGGACTTCCCAGGGCGCTCCGCGACCGGGTTGCGCGGCACTGGACTCACGGCGGACTCGCCGAGCACGCTTCGGTCGCTTCGTTCGCCCGCTTCACCCTGCAACTGCTGGCCCTCGGTGCGCCCTCGGAGTTGGTGTCGCAAGCCCAGGCAGCCACGGCCGACGAGATCGACCACGCGCGTCGGTGTTTTTCGATCGCTTCCGCGTACGGCGGCGTCGCAGTAGGCCCCGGTCCGCTCTCGATGGAGGCTGCGTTGGGCGGCGGGCAAGACCTCGTGACGATTGCCGAGTCCGTCATCCGCGAGGGATGCATCGGAGAGACCCTCGCCGCCGCCGAGGTCGCCGAAGCGGGCGAATGGGCCGAGCATCCCGAGATCCGGACGGCGCTGGCAGCGATCGCCGCCGACGAACTGCGACACGCGGCGCTCGCATGGCGGTTTCTGGACTGGGCGGTCCTGCAGGCCGACGACCGCGAGCGTATGCAGATCTTCGCGTTTCTGGAGGCGATGATCGAGACGAGTCTGGATACGGCCGCGGCTGAGCGGGGTGACTCCGATGAGACGGCGTTGGACGGGGACCTCGCGCGACGACACGGCGTGCTCAGCCGAGGGGCGCGCAAGGCAGTGCACGCGATGGCGTTGCGGTCGGTAGTCGTGCCGTGCGCGCAACGTCTGCTTCGCCGCTATCGCGACGGGTGTAGTGAATCGCTGGAGCACGCGGTCGCGTAGCCGCGATGCTGCCGAGGGCGTCTTGCACCTGTTGTCCTCGTCGCACTCCCCATGGACGCGATGAGGGGCGCGGTTAGAGATCAATGATACGTGATAGCTTGAGCCGAGTTGGCCGCTAGTCCAACACATGATCCTTCGGTCCACGACGTCAACGTCGATACCCGCTGTGGCGATGACGCGACGAGCGAAGACGGTCGCACGTGAAGGAGTATCTATCCAGGAAGCCGGCGTCGGCCGGGCCATCGAAACGACCCGAGCCGACCAAGGCTCGCCCACACGCGCCGCACGTTGCTGCCGTCTCGTCGGGCAGCGTCCTTGACTACTTCACAGAGTTCGGCGGCTCGGCCAAAGCCGGGGAAGCAGCGCTGCCAAGCGAGCGCGCCGAACCAGACGAGCAGGGTGCGGACACAACGGCCGACGAAGCCTCGCGTGTCGGCTCTAGGCGCAAGAGCCTACTTCGCCGTTTGCGGAAGCGTCCCCCTCTGGCTGACGCATGGGCGGCAGCGACGAGTGGCGCGTCGAGCCCACTACCGGGTCGTCGCGAGCTTGAGCGTCGCTTCAACACCTCGCTTGACGACGTGGAAGTTCACACGGGACCCGAGGTCACGACGCTGCTTGACAGCCTGGACGCCCGCGGAGCCGCACGTGGCAACCAAGTGTTGGTAAGCAACCTCAGCGACGCGGACACGGTCGCCCACGAGGTTGCCCACACGCTGCAGGCGCGGGCCGGTGGGCAGGGCGGTGGGGTGCTGCCCTCCACCCACGCGGCTGAGCGCGAGGCCGAG
>JAESSZ010000845.1 GCA_016763875.1 Nannocystaceae bacterium | reverse complement strand
TGTCGCGCGGGCGCGTGGCCTGCGTCCAAAGGCGCTGAGTTTGTACTCGACGACACTCGGATCGGCGCCCTCGCACAGGGCACAGGCACCCTCGAGCACCAACTCCATGTCGTCGACACGGTGTTCAAAACGTTCCCGCATGCGTCCGGCCAGAGGTAGGAGCAGGAGGTTGGCGGTCGCCAGTCCGTAGACCGTTGCGACGAACGCGACCGCGATCCCTGTGCCAAGGCGGGACGGATCACTGATGTTGTTCATGACGTGGATAAGCCCGAGTACTGCCCCGAGGATGCCCATCGTGGGTGCGTAGCCGCCCGCCGACGAAAGCACTCGCACGGCTCTTTCTCCGTCTCGTTCGGCCCGGTCGAGTTCGAGTTCCAATGCGTCCCGCACCGCGTCGGCCGGAGTTTGTCGGGCGACGAGCATCAGAGCGCGCCTCATGTGATCGCGTTCGTCTTCGTCGCCCAGGGTTTCGGCCACGCCAGCGAGGATGCGGACCCCCCTTTTTTGGGCATGCCCAGCCATCGCGACGAACAGTTGGATAGTCTCTTCGCGCACTGCGGCGGCCGGTTGCCGTCGCACCAGGCCCAGCAGTTCCCGGAAGGTGTGGGCAATTGTTGTACCCGGGAACGGGATCGCGACCGCCCCTGCGGTTCCGCCCAGCACCACCAACGCGGCGGTGGGCTGTAGCAGGGCCGTCAGATGGCCCCCGTCCAGGGAGTTGGTGCCCAGCAGCGCGAGCGCTGCCAACAGCACGCCGACGATGGTCGCGATGTCCACTTGTGGTGACTCGTAGTGGTGCTTGCGGTGCTCGGCCAGCCGCGCGTCCGGCCTTCGTCGGGCCACGAGGGAGCAGCGTTGCGCCGCTTGACGGGTGTCGTCAGTTCTCCCGACACCTGGGGGGATTGCGCGCCAGGGGCCGCGAGAACGCAGGGACTTCTTGTGGTCTGCCGCTTGCAACGTATTGGCGACGTGGCGGAACTGCTCACCGACGAGGAACGCGGCGCGCTCCAGGACTCGATCCAGAGCACGGCGAAGGATCGGGACCGTGCGCCCACCAAGGCGCCGGAGCCCACGCCGGTCGCGCTCATTGCCGATGACCAGGCGTCTGAGAAGGCGCGCCCCGCCGCACTTCGTCTCGCCGAGCGGTGGGCGACGCACCTTGGGCGGCTCATTCCGCCCGCGTCGGGGGCCAAGATCGAAGTCGAGGTCGACGATGCCGTGCACATTGACTCGCAGGAGATCATCGAGGAGCTGACTCGCAACTGGCTCGGGATGGTCAAGCCAAGCCTCGGACGAGGCACCGTGCTGGTCGCCGCGTCCGGCCCGATGATCCCGGAACTCGCGGCTCGAATTCTCGGCGGAAGTTACGGGGTCGAAGGCGACAAGGCCCCCACGTCCGCCACCTTGCGGGTGTTCGGCAAGATCGGTCAGCAGATTGTTATTGGTCTGCTCCGCGCGATGCAGCAGGAGCAGGGCGGGGACCCCGAGGCTCTCACGCCGCCCCAGAGCGCGGAGACGTGGCAACCGCTGGTCGACGACGACCCGCTCATCGTGGTCCGTCTGAAGGTGACCGGAGAGGCGGAGGGCATCGTGCGATTCGTCGCTGCGCCGGATGCCATGGCAACGCCGCGAGGCAATACCGCACCGCCGTGTACCGACGTTCGTTTGATCCGCGCCGTCTTGGGGGACGTTCCGGTCGACCTGTCGGTTGACTTGGGCACCACCACGATGACCGCATCTGAGTTCGCCGAGCTCAAGCCCGGTGCGGTCCTACATCTCGATTCACTGATCGGTGACCCTCTGCCGGTTCGAATCGGTGGACGCATGCATGCGTCGGGGTCCGCGGTTCTCAACGGTGAAGTCATCGCAGTCGAAATTGGAAAGCCGCGCGAGCTAACTCGTGCGAGGGAGGAAACGATATGAGCGAGAGTGCAGCCAAGGAAACGTCCGGCGACGGTGCAGCCAAGGAATCGTCCGCATCTGTGACCGACAATGCGAGTCCCGCCGAGGGGACGGCAGCCAACGATCCTCCGCAGGCGGCCAACGACGGCTCCTTCGAGAATCTCTTGGGCGATGTGCCGCTGCTGGTGACCGTTGAACTGGGCCGCGTGCGGATGCCCCTTCGCGAGGTAGGCAAGAGCCTGGCACCCGGTTCCATTATTCCGTTGTCGAAACTCACCGGCGAGAGCCTCGACATTCGCGTCAACGACCGTTTGGTCGCGCGCGCTGAAGCCATTGCCATCGGCGAGCGTTACGGCGTTCGCATCGTCGAGATCATCTCAGGAGATTCGAAATGAAGTCGCGCATTATCCTTGCCGCAGTCACCTCCGTCTTCCTCGGTGGTCTGTTCGTTCCCACGGTCGCAAGCGC
This sequence comes from Nannocystaceae bacterium, assembly GCA_016763875.1. GTDB lineage: Bacteria > Myxococcota_A > Polyangia > Nannocystales > Nannocystaceae > JAESSZ01. Next base: position 10,907 of record JAESSZ010000845.1, on the reverse strand, counting down.
CGACGAAAACGAAGCCGACGTGGCCGCCGAGCCCCCCCCCGTGCGTCTCTACGACACGGGAGACCATGTCGCTATCGTCGTGCGAGGTGCAAACGCCGATGTCGAGAACATCCGATGGCGTTGGGGGAAGATGCATGTTCCGACCGACGTTGGCCCTCGCAAGATTTTCGCCAAGTCGTTCACCGACAGCACGGTCAAACGCGTGGCGCTGATCGGTGGAGAGAGCCCGCGGGTGATGGTGCTGCTGCGCCACGGCGACCGGATTGCAAAGAAACTGACCGAGGCCACCGAGATCGAGGCTGTGGACGGCGGGTTTCGGATCCTGATTCCTCGCAAGGAAACCTTGATGCCGCCCGCACCCGCGGCACCGGTGCCCGAGGCCGCCCCAGTCCAGGCTTTGCCGGCCCAGGACGTCGCTTCGCCGGCCGAGATCGCCGCTGCAGGGGTTGTCGCGGTGCAGGACATGGCGGCGGCAGCGAACTTGGTGCCGCAAGCGCCCACCCCGGAGGTTACTGCGGAGGTTACTGGGGAGGTCGCTGCACAGGACATGCCGCCGCTTCCCGTGATGGCCGAGCCAGCGGACGACGACGCTCTCACCGAGGGGGTCGCCACCGCTTCGACGCAGTCCTCGGACGCGGCGCTGATGGGAGTGATGACCTCGCTCTTGATGTTGGTGGCGTGCGGCGGGGTCCTGCTGTGGGTCAAGCGCCGCAAGACCCCTGGGACGGGAGACACAACGTTCGAGGTCTTAGGCAATCAGGCACTGGGGGGCAAATCGCGGCTGATCCTTCTCGGGCTGGGCAATCGCCGCATGTTGCTGGCCGTGAGCGAGGCCGGGACGTCCCTCGTGGACAAGTGGACGGACGGAGCAGAGTTGGAAGTCGCGCCCGTTGCAGCGTCCGGCGTCGCAAAGCCACGGATCGACCGCGGCGCATCTTCGCCGCTCTCGGCGCTGGAGTTCGACGCCCCGCGGGGTGACATGGCTATCGCGGCGGAGCCCGCGTGGATCAACGACTTGCGAGGTGAGACGGCCGCCAACGACGATGGCGAGTCCGCCGACGCCGAGAGCTCGGCGGTGACTGGCCTGTTGGAGTTGCGTCGCCGTGGCCGCAGTCGCGCGGGACGTGATGGTCAGCCTTCGGGTGCTGACGAGGATCGCTGGGTCGAGGCGCTGGCCGCCCAACTTCGTGCGGGAGACGCGTAGCGCGATGGCTCGCGGGCGCATCGTCTCTGCGGCAGCCTTCGTTGCTGTCGCGTTGGTCGTCGGGTTGCTGCCGGATGTTGTGTGGGCCGCGCCCACGGGGGTACCCGAAGTCGTGCAAACGGGCGAAGGACCGTCGAGCACGATCCACCTGGTCGTCGTTTTCGCGCTTGCCTCGCTCGCTCCCGCGATCATTCTCACCGGGACTTGCTTCACCCGTTTCATCATCGTCTTTTCCTTTCTCAAGAGCGGCCTGGGCACGCAGGGCGCACCACCCAATCAGGTGCTCGTTGGCCTGGCGCTGTTCATGACCGCGTTTGTCATGGCGCCGGTCGCCAACGAGATCTACGCGGACGCAGGCGAGCCGTACTTTGCGGGTGAGGTGAGCGAGACCGAGGCGATTGACCTCGCCGCTCCCGCCGCCAAAAAGTTCTTACTGCCGCGTACGCGTCCCGAAGACCTCGCGCTGTTCTACGAGTACGCGCGAGCGGAGCGACCCGAGACCTCCGCCGATGTCCCGTTGCGCATCGCGGTTCCGGCCTACGTGCTGTCGGAGCTGCGCACGTCCTTTCAGATGGGCTTGTTGGTCCTGCTTCCGTTCCTGGTTATCGACCTGGTCGTGGCAACGGTGCTGTCCAGCCTTGGCATGGTGATGTTGCCGCCGACGCTGGTCTCCTTGCCCCTGAAACTGCTGGTGTTCGTGATGGCCGATGGCTGGCACATCTTGGTGACATCGCTGCTGGGTGGGGTGGGGATATGAACGATCCGGTCGTTCTCGACTTGCTGTACGGGGCGCTGTTGACGGCCTCGACTGTCGCAGCACCAATCTTGCTGGCGTCACTCGCAGTTGGGCTTACGACAGCGCTGCTGCAAGCGGCGACGCAGCTCCAGGAGAATGTCATCTCCTTCGTTCCCAAGATCACCGTGGTCGTTGGAACGCTCGCGTTGTCGGGGCATTGGATGCTCGCCAAACTCGTTGACTACGGTACGCTGGTCATCCGTTCGATGGCGGAGCTTGGCGCTGTCCAAGGGGCGGGCTGAGCATTGGAGTGGGAGGCGTCGCTACCGGTCTTTCTTGCATTGCTCGCCCGAATCGCGGCGTTCCTGCAAGCCGCGCCGCTCACGGGCGAACGACAGATCCCGCCGAAAGTGCGAATCGGTGCGGCGGCTCTCATCGCGATGGCGTTCACCGGGGTGCACGCGCCGCTCTCCATGACTGGCCTGCTGACGGTTTTGCCCATGGAAATCCTACTCGGTCTCATCGCGGGGTTTTCGGCGCGCGTCGTCATCGCGGGTGTGGAGGCCGGCGGCGACATGATAGGTCTGCAAATGGGGCTCGGCTTCGCCAGCACCTTCGACCCCGCGCTCGGCGACACCGCGTTGCCGACTCGGCGTCTGGTTTTTGCCCTGGCCAGCATGGCTTTTGTGTCGGCCGGTGGGATCGCAGCGCCAGCACGGCTCGCGGCGCTACCCACGGTCGAGGTGTGGACTCTGGTCGAAGCCTATCACTCCTTGCTGGCACGAGCCGCCGAAGTGATGGCCGTGGGAATCCGGATTGCGACACCGATTCTGGTCGCGGTCACGGTGGCCAATATCGCGATGGGACTCGCGAATCGGGCCGCTCCCGCCCTCAATGTGTTCTCGGTGATGCTGACCGTCACGGGACTCATGGGGGCCATCGTCCTGCTCACGTCCGCGCCAACGATGGCCGCGGAGATCACAACAGCGGCAAGCCGCGCAGTGTCGGCCGCACTCGGAGAGCTGTGACGTGAGCGAAGACCAAGACCAAAGGACGCACGAACCAACTCCGCGGCGCAAGGAGCAGTTCCGAAAAAAGGGCGACATTGCGCGGAGCAAAGACCTGGCGGTCCTCGCCACAATCGCGGGCGGCATTGCGGGTGGTATTTCGTACGCCGCCGAAACAGGTGAGATTCTGTCGTCCTACGCACGCGGGCGCTGGAGCGCCATCGATGTGCCGTTGGAACCGGCAGTCTATGTCGATGCTGCGAGCGTGATTGCCTCTGCATCGGCCCCGACTGCGATTGGCGCCGCCGTCGGGTGGTTTGTTGCCGTGGCGGCGCAGTTGGGATGGCCACCTTCGCTGAAAGCGCCGGGTTTCAACGTGGTCAAGATCATCACGTTTCAGTCCGCCGGGCAGGTGTTCAATCCCAAGGCGGCGGCCGTTCGTGCCCTCATGGCGACCGCCAAAGTTCTGGTCGTATTCGCGGCCGCTTACCTCGCGGTGAAATCAGAGTTTCGGACGGTGCTGACGGCGCCGTCGGACGCGATATCCCTCGCTAGCAGGCTCGCGCCGGCCACCAATCGCATGTTTGCCTACGGGACGTTGGCCCTCGCGATACTCGCGGCGGTCGACGTCTGGCATCAAAAGCGGCAGATGAACGCCAAGTTGCGGATGACTGCCGAAGAGGTCAAACGCGAGCACAAGGACTCCGAGGGCGACCCGCATGTGCGGAAGAAACGCCGCCAGCGCGCCATGGAGATGGCCAAGAAGCAACGGCCGGAAATCGCGGTGCGAACGGCCGATGTCGTTGTGGTCAATCCTACTCACTTCGCGGTTGCGATTCGCTACGACAAGAACCAGGACAATGCGCCCCGCGTGGTGACCAAAGGGCGCGACGGGATTGCTCTGAAGATCCGAGAAGCGGCGCGAAAACGCGGTATTCCAATCGTCGAAGAACCGCCACTCGCGCGACTTATGTACAAGCTTGATCCCGACGGAGAAATCGTTCCGGAAAAGCTCTATCACGCAGTCGCGGAAGTGCTGGCGTACGTCTATCGACTTCGCAATAGGAGTATGGCGTGAACTCGCCTAAAGACGATACTCGAGGACTCGCTGGCGATGCGGCCGGCGCTCTCTTGATGGTCGGCATTCTGTCGCTGGCGGTGCTCCCGCTTCCGACGTTTCTGCTGGACATTTTGCTGGCGGCGAGCCTTTGTCTTTCTCTGGTCGTCTTCCTAGTCGCGCTGTACGTCGAGCGTCCGCTGGAGTTTTCGTCCTTCCCGTCCCTGCTCGTATTGGTGACGCTGTTTCGGTTGTCGCTCAACGTCGCTTCGACCCGGAACATCTTGCTTCATGGCAACGACGGTATCGAAGCCGCCGGCCAGGTGATCGCTGCGTTCGGTGACTTTGCGGTCGGTGGCAACTATGTCGTTGGCGCGGTCGTGTTTCTCATCTTGGTGTTGGTCAACTTCATCGTGATCACCAAGGGTGCGGACCGCATCTCAGAGGTCGGCGCTCGGTTCACGTTGGACTCAATGCCCGGCAAGCAGATGGCCATCGACTCGGATCTCGTTGCGGGTCTTATCGACGAAACGACCGCTCGGCGCCGTCGCGAGGAGGTGCAGGCTCAGGCCGACTTTCATGGTGCGATGGACGGTGCGTCCAAGTTTGTTCGCGGCGACGCCATCGCGGGCCTGGTCATCGTGGCGATCAATGTCGTGGCCGGCATCATCATCGGCGTGCTGCAACACGGCATGACCCCGGCCGAGTCGGCAGAGACGTACAGTATCCTGTCGATCGGCGACGGCTTGGTCTCGCAGTTGCCGGGGTTACTCGTCTCGACCGGCGCCGCGTTGTTGGTCACCCGCGACAATACCGGGGGTGGGTTGATGAGCGGTATCTCGGGGCAGCTGCTTGCGCGACCCCGAGCGGCGGCGGGCGCTGCCATCGTTTTGGGGTTCATCGGACTCGTACCTGGCATGCCGCACGTGTCTCTGCTTGGCTTGGCCGCCGCGACTGGCTACGTCGCCTATCGCGCGAGCGAAGCCAAGAAAGGACCAAAGGCGGCAAAAACTGCTTCGGGCGGTTTGGATCGCGCGCAGAAGAAAGCCGATGCGGACCGTCGAAGGCTACTGGACCCCGAAGCGCAGAAGCAAGAGATCGAGGCGCTGCTACCCGTTGAGTTGTTGTCGATGGAACTTGGACTGCAGCTGCTTCCGCTGGTCGATGTCAACAACGACGGTGAGCTGCTGGTACGGATCGCTTCCGTCCGCAAGCAGATGGCGCAGGAACTGGGGTTCATTGTACCGCCGGTCGCCATTCGGGATGAGTTGACGGCACGCCCGGGTGCGTACCGAGTCCTGATCTCAGGCGTCAAGGTCGCCGAGGGAGAAGTCAAAGTTGGCAAACTGTTGGCCATCGATCCCACGGGGCGCGCCACGGAGCACCTTCCCGGCGAACTCGTTCGTGAACCAACGTTTGGGCTGCCGGCCAAGTGGATAGCTCCGGGCCAGCGTGGCACCGCGGAAGCGGCGGGATGCACCGTCGTTGACCCGTCGGCGGTCGTCGCGACACACCTGACCGAAGTGGTGCGCCGTCACGCGCACGAACTCCTGGGGCGTCGTGAGGCACAAGAACTCGTGGACATCGCGGCGAAGTCCAACAGCAAAGTGGTGGAGGAACTTGTCCCCCATCTCATGCCTCTAGGGGATGTCATCAAAGTCATGCGGTCACTGCTTCAAGAAGGGGTTTCGTTGCGCGACGTTCGGACAATCTTGGAGACGCTGGCTGACAGCGCTGCGCAGACCAAAGACGTCGCCGAGCTCACGGAGCTGGTACGGCAACGGCTGTCGCGACGAATCACGCAGGCGCAGGTTGGCCACGATGGTCGTCTGCGGGCCATGGTGCTCGACCCCAAGGCCGAGGATCTACTGCGCAAGGGAGGCCGGGGGGCAGACGGCCAAGCCCTGACCCGTTTGACCAGCACTCTGGCGGAGGCGGCCCAGGCTGCAGTTGAGCAAGATCAGCCCGCGCTGCTGGTCGTTGCTCCGGACGTTCGACGTGCGGCGGCGGCGATCGCTAGCCGCCACGTCCAGGGATTGACTGTCATGAGTTACCGAGAGGTCGACCCGGCGGTGCCCCTGATGGCCACGCTGGTCATTGGTCCCGACGGCGTCAGAACTGAGGAGGCACGAGCGTGAGACTAAGAAAGTTCCGTGCGGCGAGCATGCGTGAGGCCCTCGCCCAAGTTCGGCGAGAACTAGGCAAGGACGCACTGATTGTTGCGACCAAACCGGTTCGTTCGGGCCTGCTCAAGGAGCAGATCGAGGTAACGGCGGCGATCGATGAGGACGAGCCCGAGGCGGCGATCTCGATGGCGTTCGGCGAACGAGCGCCCGCCCGTGCCCCTGTTCCATCGCTCAGCGATGAGGACATCGAAAAGGTCATGGCCCCGATGCGCTCTGAGCTTCGCTCGCTTCGCGGTTTTGTGCGCACCCTTGCTGGCCAGCGCCGCCCAGATTCGAAGTTGAAGGACGAGATCGTCTCGCTTCAGCGAACCGTGATGTCCATCGCGGCGCGGCACGGGGTTGCGGACGAAACCGAGTTAGCGACACTGGCTCGCGGCAAACATCTGTGCAAGTCGTCCAAGGCGCGTGTGGTTGTCATGGTGGGGCCGACCGGTGTCGGCAAAACCACGACGATTGCGAAACTTGCGGCCCGGGCCGCACTCATACAGCGGAAGTCCGTTCACATTATCTCTCTGGACACCTACCGCGTCGGGGCGACCGCGCAGATTCGGAGCTTTGGCAAGCTCATGGACGTTCCCGTGACGGTGGCTGCCAACCCCGAAGAGCAGATGAACGACGCGTTGAACCAGGCGCGTCGCGCGGACCTCGTACTGGTCGACACCGCGGGTCGTAGCATCCGAGATCTTCGTGCGCCCAAGCGCATCGAGGCGGCGCTGGCGACCCTACCGCGGCCCGAGGTTCATCTGGCGATCGCTGCTGGCACCTCGCGGTTCGATATCGACACGATTGTGGCCCGCTACGCCCCGCTAGGGGTCAACCGGCTCGTGTTCACGAAGGTCGACGAGACGGGCGACCTTGCCGAACTCATTCGAGCGCCGACCCGTTTGGACATTCCGGTCAGCTACATCACCACCGGCCAACGGGTCCCCGAGGACCTCGAGGACGCTGACCAAGAACGCCTGTTGATGTTGGCGATGCAGGGCTTCGAGCTCGCCGAGGTTGCATAACGATGGATAACCAGATCATCTCGCTCCAGCAGTTCCGCGAAGCACGCACCACGCCAGGGCTCACTGACCGCGCCCGAGTGGTTGCGGTGACCGGAGGAAAAGGTGGCATCGGCAAAAGCTTCATCGCCGCCAATCTTGCGGCCGTATGGGCAGCGCAGGGCGTTCGGACCCTCGCCGTGGATGCCGACTTTGGTATGGCCGACCTCAACCTCATGCTTGGCGTTGCGCCTCAGCGTTCCGTGTTGGACGTGCTGTGCGGTGTACCCATCGCAGATGTGCTGGTGAGTGCGCATGGCATCGATCTGCTGCCCGGGCTCAACGGCAGCACCACGCTGGCCAACCTTGAGCCCGGCGAACGTCGAGCACTGCTCGCCGCCATCGACACCCTAGAAGATGACTACGACGTGTGCGTCATCGATGCGCCGCCTGGTATCAGCGACACCGGTGTCGACATGTCAGCCGCGGCTTCGTTGGTCGTGGTGGTGCTCTCGCCCGAGCCGGTGTCACTCGCCGATGCGTACGCTTGTCTCAAAGCGATGTGTGTCCGGCACAGCCTTCGGCGAGCGTACGTTGTCCCCAACAACGTGGGGTCCGAGCAAGAAGCTGCCGAGACCTTCGAACGCCTCAAGACGATTGTCGACCGCTTCCTGGGGGTCGAACTGATCAAGATGCCGCACATCCCAAGGGACGCTGCGGTCTCGACCACCTGTGCATTGGGGGTCCCCCTCGTGTGCCACGTACCCGACTCCCCCGCGGCAAGGGCGATCAAAATCATCGCACGACGGCTCGCGGTCGAGGCGCCCTCACCCGCAGCTGAATCCATGCGGTTGTTTGGCAGCCGTGTCAGCGCACAAGACGGTCAACCAGTCGCAACCACGGCGGAGGCTGGCGAGCGGTGAGCGGCTACGCGCATCTGGCCGGCGGACGCTCGGCGCGCTGCGAACGCGACCGTCTTGTCACGGAACACGTCGGCATGGCGAAACGCATCGCACTTCGCGTGGCCCGCCGACTGCCCGATGGCATCACCAAGGACGACATGATCGGCGCGGCCTATCTCGGCCTGACTCAAGCCGCCGAGCGGTTTGACGCCTCTCGTGGCGAGTCGTTTGTCGCCTTCGCGGAAAAGAGAATCCGAGGCGCGGTGTACGACGAGCTGAGGCGAGGGGACATTCTTCCCCGTCGTATGCGCACCATGGCCAACAAGGTACGCGACACGATGCGTGCCCTCGAGCAGCGCCTGGGGCGGCCGCCTGGGGACCATGAGATGGCGGCTGAACTCGGCGTTAGCACCGAGGAGTACCGACGGGACCTCGAAGGCCTGACGCACGTGTCGATCGTCGAACTCCCGACTGTCGTGCCCGTCGCAGCCAATGACTCCAGCGGGTACGAGTCGCCGGTCGCCGCGACGTTGCGCCGCGACCTGGTCTCCAAGGTGCTCGGGTCACTGGAGTCACTGCCGCCGCGTGACGCTCAGGTTTTGTCGCTCTACTACATTGAGGAGTTTTCCTACGCCGAAATCGGCGAGGTACTCGGCGTGACCGTTGGACGGATCAGCCAACTCCACGCGCGCGCCATCACCCGGATTCGAGCAATGCTGACCGAGGACGCTGAGCAAGGAGTTCGTCGCCATGGGTAACGGGATCTATGTCGCGATGTCTGGAGCGGTGGCTCAAGACCGCGCCCTGGACGTCGTCGCCAACAACGTCGCCAATGCACGGACGACGGGATACAGAGCGGAACGTATCGCGTTCAACGAGGTCCTCAACGAGAAGGGCCAGTTGTCGTATGTCCAGGCCGACCGCACCGCAATGGACGACACGCATGGGGCGTTGGTCGCGACCGACAACGCGATGGACCTTGCCCTTGAGGGCGATGGTTGGTTTTCCATCCAGACTCCGCAGGGCACCCGATACACCCGCGATGGTGCCTTTTCGCTGGATGCAGACGGCATCTTGGTCGACGGGTCCGGCAACTCTGTCCGCGGGGCGGGAGGGGCCGAGATCCTCGTGCCGCCGGACGCTGCCTACGTGTCGATCGACAGCGAAGGCAATGTGTACGCCGACGAGGACCCGGTCGGACAGATCGAGGTTGTGCGGTTCGACGACAAGCAGCTGACGCGCGAGGGCGCCAACCTTTTTCGGGCGTCGGGTCGACCCGTGCGGGATGAACTCCCCGCTGTCGTCTCGGGATATCTCGAGTCGTCCAACTTCGACACGATTCGCGGCATGGTCGATCTCGTTCGCATCTCGCGGACGTACGAAAGCCTGCATCGAATGATCGAAAACTACCGAGAGATCGATCAGCGTACTGCAAGAGACATCGGAGGCCCGCGGTAGCGGCGCTCTAGAAGGGGAAAGACGAAATGATTCGCGCACTGTCCACCGCCGCCACTGGCATGAACGCCCTGCAAACCAAGCTGGACGTCAACGCCAACAATATCGCCAACTCGCAGACTGCGGGGTTCAAGAAAGGGCGCGCCGAGTTCCAAGACCTGATGTACCAGACGGTCAGGGCACCGGGCGCCAACACCGGGGCCGATTCGCGCGCTCCCACGGGACTTCAGGTCGGGCTTGGTGTTCGGACAGTCGGCACCTCGACGCTTCAGTCGCAGGGCGACCTGAAGCAGACCGGCAACCAGTTCGATGTCGCGATCGAGGGGCGCGGATTCTTCGTCATTCAAACCCCGGACGGCGAGCAGGCGTACACCCGCGACGGCGCGTTCAAGCTCGACGCCGAGGGGCGGATGGTGAACAACGATGGGTACCCGCTGGCGTCGGAGATTGTTGTGCCGCCGGACGCCCAGACGGTCACTATTGGCCACGATGGCATCGTGACCGCGCAGATCGATGGTGCGGCCGAACCGGTCGAACTCGGGCAGATCGAACTCGCCACGTTCGCCAATCCGGGCGGGCTGATGGCCAAGGGGCGCAGCCTTTTTGTCGAAACCGCGGCATCCGGAGGCGCCATTGTCGGACCGCCGGGGACGGAAGGCCTTGGCAGCGTAGGGCAGGGAATGCTTGAGCTGTCCAATGTCACCGTCGTCGAGGAGATGATCGACTTGATCAGTGGACAACGCGCCTACGAGGTCAACTCCAGAGTCGTCCAGGCCGCGGACGAGATGCTTCAACAGACTGCGAACCTTCGGTAGGCGACAGACATGACCACCACGATCAAAACAACGCTGCTCTCACTGCTCTTGGTGACAGGCGCGGTTGCACTGCACAGCACCCCGGCCGGCGCCGCGGGCAAGTACATGTCCAGCAAGGACTTGGTGCACACGGTCAGCGAGCAGATCAAGGCAGGATTGCCGTCGCAGCTCCTGCTCGAGGGGGTGCGACTCCCCAAGGGTTTCACAGTCCCCAGGGGGGCCGTGGTCGAGATCAAGTGGCGCGGCACTCCGCGCGAGGGCAACGTGTGGGTGCTCGTCTCCGCCAGCATCGACGAAAAAGTTGCCCGTCGTGGATTCGCCAGGGTCGAACTTGTCGCGATTCGTCAGGTGTTGGTCGCGCAACGGGCGATGACCAAGGGCGACGTCGTGCTGGCCGAAGACCTCGCGCTTCAGCCTCGCGTCGGCGCCAAGGGGGTTCAACTCAGCGCGGCAGCGTTGATCGGCTCCCCCGTGCTCGCTGACCTCGAGGAAGGGGACGTTATCTCCGGTTCCTCGGTTGGGCTTCCGGCGCCGATCTCTCGCGGCACCTCGATCATGGTGG
>JAESSZ010000844.1 GCA_016763875.1 Nannocystaceae bacterium | reverse complement strand
GCGAGCCTGGTCGCAGCGGCCGGATCGCCCAAGAGGCCGTTCGGCGCCTCGGACACGCTTTGCGGTTTCGCCGGATCCACAAAAACGACTCCCTCTCGGTAGATGTTCCGCCAATAGGAGAAATCGGAGGCGATCACGGGTGTCCCAGAAGCCATGTACTCGAACACTTTTGTGGGGATGGACCGGAGGTACGCGGGCGTCGGCTGCAAGATGCAGAAGGCCACGCGCACGTCGCGAAGCTGACGGACCACCTCGGAACGAGGTTGTCTTCCGGTCCAGACCGCCCCCGCCGCATCGAGCAAGCGAGGGTAACGATCGATCAGGCCCGGTGTGCCTTCACCGCCGATGAGCAAAAACTGCAACGTCGGGTGGGCGCGCCGCGCATCGGCGGCAGCCTCCAGCATTTCGACAAAGCCACGTGTCTCGGAAAGCACGCCGATATACGCGACCTTGAGGGAACGCTCGGCAACTGGGGTAGGGGCGGCCTCGAACTCGTCCAGGCGTGGGTAGTTGAAGATGGTCTCGCGCCGTGGGGCCGCAAGCTTGTGACCTAGCTCCTCGCTCGCCGCGATGACACCGTCGAATCGCGCGAGCACCTTCGGCAGAACAAACTCGATAGCCGGGGGTAATAGCGCCTTGGCCATGCGAGGCAGGTACTGCTTGGATTTCACTTGCTCGGGCAGGTCCTCGTGCGCGTCGTACAGCACAGTCGCGCCAAGTGCTTTCAAGGCCAACCCAACCGGAATCAGTTCCGGGTCATGGAGGTGGTAGAGGTCCGCTTGCTCCTCGCGGCATCGCGTGAAGATCTGCCGAAGCGTTTGCGTGAGACGTACAAAACGCGTCTGGGGTGGAGCCAGTCGAATGACCCTGAGATTCGGAACGGTCACTGGCCGCGCGCTCGCAGTCAGTAGGCTGACTCGATACCCGGCCTCCAGCAGCGCGCGACACTCCTTCTCTGTGATTCGGTTGTCGTCCGCCGCGTGGACCGAACTAACATGGACTACTGACGTCACCATAAGGTCAGGACGCTTCGACGGCAGTTAGAAGGGCCGCAGTCACGCGGTCTTGCTGCTTGTGGGACATCGCAGGCCAGATGGGAAGACTAAGTACGTGACGAGCTGCTCGTTCCGCCTCCGGGAGCGCCACTGTCGCGTATTGCCCGAACAACGGGGTCTCATGCAGCGGGGTTGGATAGTAGATAGCCGTGGCGATTCCCTCTGCTGCGAGCCGCCCACGGACCAGGTCGCGTTTCCGTGGCGTCGAGAGCCTGATCGTGTACTGGTGGAACGAGTGGCTCTGGCAGCTGTGGACCGTGCCGCCGCAAGGGGTCGAGATGTTCGGTGCGCCGTGGAGCGCGTGCTCGTACCGCTGGGCCACAGCACGGCGGGTTGCGATCGCGCGGTCGAGATGAGGGAGCTTGACGCGGAGCACCGCAGCCTGGATGGCATCGAGGCGCGAGTTGTACCCGAGAAACTCGTTGAAGTACTTGCGACTGGCCCCGTGTCCACGAAGAACTCGGACACGATGGGCGAGCGCATCGTCGTTGGTGACCAGCATGCCACCGTCCCCGAACGCACCGAGGTTCTTACTTGGGAAGAAGCTGTGGGTTCCAAACAGCCCGAGAGACCCAAGCATCTTGCCCTCGTGTCGCGATCCGAGGGCCTGCGCGGTGTCTTCGACAAGAGCAATGCCGTGCTTTGTAGCGAGCGCTTGCAGCGATGAAAGGTCCGCCGGTCGGCCGAACAAGTGCACGACAACGATGGCCTTGGTTCGTTCAGTGACCAGCTGTTCTACGGACGCCGGATCGAGCGCGTAAGTAACCGGATCGATGTCTGCGAACACCGGGATTGCCCCCGCATGAAGAATCGACGAAGCGCTCGCGACAAACGTGAACGGTGAGGTGATGACTTCGTCGTCTGCACTCAGCGACAGTGCCGTGAGACCGATGATGAGTGCGTCCGTGCCCGAGTTGAGGCCGACCGCGTGTTTCGTGTCGACGTACCGCGCGAACTCCGTCTCGAAGCCGGTCACCTCTTCGCCGAGAATGAAGCCGCCGCTGTTGACGACTCTTGCGATGGCCTGGTCGATCTCCGTACGAAGCTCGGCAAGGCCGGACGCCAGGTCCGCCATCGGGATGTCCGGGAGTGCCGATGTCACTATCGAGGGTCCCTCGCGTGACCCAGGTCGAGCACGGGGTGCCGCTGTCCGGCTGCGCTGCTCACATCGGCCGTTCGTATTTTTGACACCAACTCAATCGATGGGCGCGCGTCCTCGATACCAAATCCGCCACCGGCGAGAATGTCCTCGTAGACTCGGGTGTGAAGGTCCGCGAATCCGCGCGAGAACTCGACTTCTTCGCCGGCGATGTTCATCGACCGGTAGGCGTGCTTACCCTCGGCCAAGTATCCCTCCGGTAGGTCGTCGCCGTCGACTGAAAGAAACCACCGCACGGTCGCTCGTTCGAGCTCGATGACACCGGACATGCGTCGCTGGTCACGGAGATGAACGACGGTCTTCTGTGGCGGGCCGAACATCCACATGAGCGCGTCAAAGAAGTGAATGCCGATGTTCATCGCCACGCCCCCAGACTTGCGTTCGTCACCTTTCCACGCGATGTCGTACCAAGCCCCACGGCGCGTTATGTAGGTGAGATCGACGAGTGCCCGCTCGCGCTGCGGCTCTTTGTCGAGACGCGCTTTGAGCTCAACCAGCGCCGGATGGAGCCGGAGCTGCAGCACGTTGTAGACGCGGCGACCGGACTCCGCCTCAATCTCGGCCAGCTGGTCCAGGTTCCATGGGTTGATGACGAGGGGCTTCTCGCAGATCGCATGGGCCTTGAGACGCAGTGCGAGCCGGACGTGGGCGTCGTGCAGGTAATTGGGCGTGCAGACCGATACAAAGTCGACTTTGTCCTCAGGGGTTTGCCTGCGCAGTTTTTCCAGATGACGATCGAATCGCTCGATTTCGGTGAAAAACCGCGCTTCCGGAAACTGACTGTCAATGATCCCGACCGAGTCGTGGAGGTCAATTGCCGCGACGACTCGGTTCCCAGTGGCCTTGATGGCCTTGAGGTGTCGCGGTGCGACGAAACCACCTAATCCAACGACGGCGAAGTTCTTCATTGGCGAATCCTGACTCTATCTGTCTCTTTGTGGCTACAAACGCCAATAACGGAAGCCTGCTTCCCCAGCTGCCTCGGGGTCGAACGCGGCTTTAACATCCAAGAAGACCGGGTTTTGTCGGCACAGTTCTCGGAACCCACCTATTGTCATCGACACATAGTCTTTGTGCAGCACCGCCAGAATAACGGCGTCCAGGTTTCGAGCCTTGGACAGCGGCGTGAGCTCTGAGTTGTATTCGCGTTGGACGTCACGCTCGTCGGCGTGCGGGTCGCAGAGCACGACCTCGACGCCGTGTGCCTGGAGTTCTTGCATGACCTCAAGGCATCGGCTGTTGCGCACGTCAGCGACGTCTTCTTTGAAGGTCACGCCCATGAGCCCGACCCGAGCCTGCGCGACGTTTTTGCCGGCTGCGATGAGCTCTTTCACCGCGGCACGTCCCACGAAGCGCCCCATCGAGTCGTTCACCCGCCGGCCCGCAAGGATGACATCCGGGTGATAGCCGAGCTTTTCGGCCATATGAGTGAGGTAGTAAGGGTCGACACCGATACAGTGCCCGCCAACCAGTCCCGGGCGGTAGACCGCGAAGTTCCACTTGCTCGCGGCGGCGTCGATGACCGCGTTGGTGTCGATGCCCGCCCGCGCAAAGATGAGCGCTAACTCGTTCATGAGCGCTATGTTCAGGTCCCGCTGAGTGTTCTCGAGCACCTTTGCCGCCTCCGCCACCTTGATGCTCGCGGCGCGGTAGGTCCCGGCCTTGACCACCGTCTTGTACATCGCGTCGACGCGATCGAGCGTCTCCTCGTCTTGCCCCGAGACGATTTTCACTACCGCGGTCAGCGAGTGGCTGATGTCACCAGGGTTGATGCGCTCCGGCGAGTACGCGAGCTTGAAGTCGCGGCCGCAGACCAGCCCAGACGATCGCTCCAAGACCGGACCGCAGACATCCTCGGTTAGCCCGGGGTACACGGTCGACTCGAACACGACGATTGCGCCCGCGGTGAGCTCCTTGCCGACCATCTCGGTGGCACTGATGAGCGCCCCTAGGTCTGGGCGACGGGTGTCATCGATCGGCGTAGGCACGGCGATGATGATGATCGTCGCCCCGCGGATTGCCCCAGGGTCGGTTTGGAAGCTGACGCTCGTGTTCTCGAACGCGGTGTGATCTAGCTCTTTGGACGGGTCGCGCCGGTCCTTGTACGCGGCGATCCGCTCAGCGTCGATATCGAAGCCGACAACGTTCATGTGCCTGCCGAGGGCCAAGGCGAGGGGAAGTCCCACGTACCCGAGCCCAACGACTGCGACGGTTTCTGGTCCGTTTCTTGGTTCGTTCACTGGGTCGACAGTCCTTCTGGGCGGCAGGCCTTGCTTGCCGTGCGGATCAAAGACGCGCAAGTCATTTTCTGGTGCAGTGCGCAAACGACAAGGAGCGCGCGAATCCCGGCGCTACGCCGACACGGGCCAACGACTGGCTGAACGCGGTCCCACTTCGGCCCGTCACATTCCTCGCTTCCCGTCGCGCACAGCGGCATAATCCGACAAGTTGTCCGATCGAGGAAAAAGCGGGCCTTCGTGGCCCGAGGCGAGACTTGAAAAAGTCCGGCCAATTGGGGGGGGAAGTCGTCAGGAGCCGTCCGCTATGCCGTACGAGCGCGACTACACGGTCGGTGGCCGTACGACCCGGATGATGGTGCTCGTTTGGCTGTCGGAGCTCCGCCGCCGCTGGCTGTTGGCGGTGACAGCGATGCTGATGGTGGCCGTCCCGACGCTGCTCTACGCGATTCTTGCCGTTCCTACGTATACGGCGACCGGGGCGCTGCAGGTCAGCTCGCACGGCGACACCGTCAACCCACTGCTCGAACTGGCAGGGGGTGGAGGGTCCAGTGGGGTCGAGACCGAGGTCGAGATTATTCGGCGGCGAGAGTTCGTGCTGCGCGTGCTCAAGCAGCTCAAACTCAACGTCATCGACCCGCTGCAGCCGCGGCGTGTCACCTACGATCTTAACGTCGCAATTCGAGGGCAGAGCCCGCTTGCACCGTTGCTCAAGCGCGTTCGAGACTCGCTTGTGATCGTCGAGCCAGCTGAGCACCTGCTGGGCACGATGGCGCTCGAGTTGACGGCTCTCGACGACGGGCGCGTGCGAGTTGCCATTGGGCAGGGACCGGGGCAGACGTACTACGAGGTCGGTGCCGGAGAGACCATCTCTGATGAGCGCATGACCTTGCAGTTTTCGGAGATCGTAATGGAACCGGGCGACAGCGTGATGCTCTCGGTGCTGAGCGATGGCGTGCTCGCGGACCAGGCTAAAGAGCGTCTACGCGTGAGCTCGATGGGGTCGGCGCGGAAGTCGACAAATCTAGTCGAGATTTCCTACACGGCCCAAGACCGGGGGACTGCCCAGGCCGTCGTCGAGGGCATCATGCAGCGTTACCTCGACCTCAGTTTGACGTGGCAAACCCTGTCGGCGTCCAACGCGTCGGAGTTCATCGCTCACCGCTTGGAGGAAGCTGAAGCGCGGCTGCAGACTCACGAGGAGACGCTGCGATCCTTCGCCGAGGAGGAGCAAGCGGTTCAACTCGACACGCAAGCGAGGGTGACGATCGAGAGCGCAGCCGACCTCGATGCCGAGCGGCAGCAGGTCGAGCTCCAGGAACGGGTGTTGGGGACGGTTATTGCGGGATTCAAGCGCCGGACATCAGCGGGCTCGGCGAGTTTGACGTCCAATTTCTTCGACGATCCGGTGCTCGCTGCAAACGTTGCGGCGCTGACCGAGGCCGAGATGCGCCACTCCGTCCTTCGCGCGACCCTGACCGACGACCACCCACAGGTGGTGGCGCTGGCGGGGCAGATTCAGCAACGCCAAAAGAAGGTCAAGCAACTCTTGCGCTCGGCTCGCAAGAATCTAGGCGCGCGCAAGCGCGAACTCGACAAGAAAGTCGAGCAGGCGATGCAGTCGCTGTCCGCGTACCCGGGCAAAGAGCTTCAACTCGCGCGACACATGCGGGACGTCGAGGTCAGCCAGCGCCTCTACAGTTTTCTCTTGGAGAAGTACCAGGAGGCGGAGATCGTCAAGGCATCGACAACAACGGACAAACGCATCGTCGATGGGGCGAGCCTGCCCCACCGGAAGTCGTCCCCCGCTCGCGGAAAACTAGCGTTCATTGGATTACTGGGTGGCGTCGCGGCGGCGTTTGGCGTCGTGTATCTCGCGCACCTGCTTCAGCGGCGACTCCAGACCGTCGAGTCGGTCAAAGAGGTGGCGCCCTATCCCGTCTACGGGACCGTGCCTGCGCTAGACGGAACGCCCAGTGGCGCCGCACGCCGCAAGAAAAAGCGCGGGGAGCGGGAGTCTGGGCGACTGGACCCGGCCGCCGTCTGGCGTGATGCTCACGGACCGGGTGCGGAGGCATTTCGAGCGCTGGCAGTCAGCGTCAGCCTGGTGCCCGCAGTTGGTGATCGCGGACGCCTCATCCAGGTGACGTCGAGTCAGCCGGGAGAGGGTAAGAGCACTGTGTTGTCCAACCTCGGCGTCGCTCTCGCCAAGGGGGGCGGTCGTGTGCTGATTATCGACTTGGACCTTCGGCGGCCCGTGCAGCACCGAATCTGGCATACGCGGCGCAGCCCAGGTTACAGCGACCTTGTTGCGAAAGCCGGAGGCCCCGGTTTGGCGAGCTCCTTCATTCAGGAGTCGAACGTGCCCGGTGTGGATATCTTGACCGCGGGCAGCAAGCTCCCCGATACCCTAGGTGCGCTAATGAGTTCGGCGCTTGAGTCGATCCTTGCGCACCTTAGCGCGAAGTACGACTACATCCTGCTCGATAGCCCGCCGACATTCGTTTCGGACTCTGCAGTGGCATCCAAGCACGCGGATCTCGTGTTGCTGGTCGCACGACCTGGCGTCGTCGAGAGGCCGAGTATTCGCCAGGCGACGGAATCGCTTGGGCGGCTCGATATGCTCAAGGGCCTCGTCCTCAACCACGTCGAGCGAAAACACGCTGAGTACTACTACGGGGGTGGCGGCTACTACTACAACCGCACCTACGGCTCGTCCGAGGACGAACCAAAAGAACAGGCCGCGTCGTAGGCTTCGCTCGCCCTCCGCTCGCCCCTACGGTGCGCCCACCACCAGCGTGGCCGCGAGTTCGGCGTGTCGAGACGCGTGTTTCTCTCGTGCCTCGGGGTCGGTCACCGCCGTGAGCAACGCGGTCACCTTGGCAGACTCAACGCGGGCGACTTCGAGGTGCCCCGCGTCACGCAGGGTCTCTACGAGGTCGAGGCTGGCCCGGACTAACCCCGATCTCAGGTCGGCGGTCCCACCATCGGCAACAAGTTCGGTCCGAGACGCAACGCTTCGTCGATAGGCCGCGATGGCGCCTGGGTAGTCTCTCATTTCAAGCAGGGCCAGGCCGAGATTGCTCAACGGTGACACCGACCTCTCGATGAGCGGTGGGTTGCTGTTGAGGGCCGCTGCGGCCGCCCGGCGAGCGGCGGCTGCACATTCCGGCCAGCGCTGCAGCTGAATGTACGACAGCGCCATGTTGTGGAAGCAAGACGCCACTTCCATGCCGCTCTCCCCCGAGAGGGCGACAAGCTCCGTACAGGCGGTCTCGTAGTGCACCACTGCGGCTTCGTGATCGCCCTGCACGGCGCGAAGTATTCCCAGGTTGACTTCGAGTGTGGCGTAGTCGTCCCGCATCGACCGCTTGTCGAACAGTGCGGCGGCGCGTGTCCACAACGCCGCCGCCTCCTCGAGCTGACCGGACAGCGCCGCTGCCGTCGCCAAACCATTGAGTGGGCGTGCCAGGTCCGCAGACCCCGCCTCACCTCGGCGCTCATGCAACTCGACTGCGCGAGAGAACAACTCGGTCGCACGTTCGTTGTCCTGGCGCACTGAGGCCAGTTGACCGGCGGTGGAGTAGAGCGATGCCTCCAGTCGCAGGGAGGTTTCCGGCGGCATGATCTCCAGCGCGAGGTCCAGGTGCGTCTCGGCATCGTCCGGGCGGCCCGCATCCATGAGGATCTCGCCGTGGACCATCTCCAGCTTGACGCGACTGGTCGATCGGAAGGTCGAAGGCAGGTGTGACCGCGCGTGTTCGAGCCAGCGCTCGGCGTTCTCCAAGTCGGCGTAGTTGTAGCCGTGGATCTGCGCCGCACCGGTGGCTGAATCTACGGCCGTCTCGTCGTCACCAGCGTCGATCGCATAGAAGTACGCGGCCTCGTAGCTCGACAGTGAAGCCGCGCGGTCTCCCAGGCCTCGGTGGATCCGAGCGAGCGTGAAGCGGGTCTCGCCCTGCAGTTCGGAGACTCCCAGGGTGTCCGCCTTCCCCACCAGCAGCACGAACGCGCGTCGGGAGTCCTCCCGCATGCGATGCGCGTAGTTTCCGCGGGCGACGTTGAGTTCGCGGCGCAGGCGAGCAGCCGCGGGGCTTTGGGCAACGTTTGTGCTGCCGGACGCGTCGAGGCAGGTGCTGGGGCGGCGGATGCCGTGCAGGGGGCCGCCTGCCGGGGACTCGCCCTCGGTGAGTGCACGTAGTCGCCCGTCGAGTTTTGCGAGCGCGTTTTCGAGGCACTGCTCGGGCACTGTTGCCCGTCCGTCACAGGCGGTTTTTCGGGCCTCGGACCACTCTGAACTCCAAGCGTTCAACGCATCGATGATCTCAGCAGCGGGATGGCCGGCTTGGACGAGTCCGTTGTGCACCGCGAGCATTCGCGTCTCGGATACGAGCCGTTGGGCGGCGCGCGCAGACTCTAGGCAGACGTGGGGCTGCGGCCACAGCCACGCCGCGGTGCCCGCGAGCATTGTTGCTGCAACGATACGGCCGGTCCACGGGTTGCGGGCGTGCGGCCTTCGGACGGTTGCACTCAGTGCGTGGAGACCCGAGTGGCGTGCGTCCGGGTCCACATGCAAGCCGCGTCGAAGAGGCCCGCGCCATGCATCGGGAAGGCTCATCGCCCCGGTCGGAGATCCGGTTTCGATCGCACGCAGCAGCAGCTCGAATGTCGAGCCGTGAAACGGGCGTTCGGTGCTCAGAAGCTCCCAGGCTGTGACGCAAAACGAGAACTGGTCGCTACGAAACGTCGAAGTGGCGCCCTGGAGCACCTCGGGTGCCATGTACGCTGGCGTTCCTCCGGGTGCATGCGTGCCAGTCACGCTGCCAAGGGCCTCTCCGGAATCCTCGATCCTGCCCTCGGTTGCCGAGGGCAGGGCATCGGTGCGGGAGCTCGCCAACCCAAAATCGGCGACACGAACCCGGCCGTCTCGTCCGACCAACACGTTGCTGGGCTTGAAGTCT
This sequence comes from Nannocystaceae bacterium, assembly GCA_016763875.1. Taxonomy (GTDB): domain Bacteria; phylum Myxococcota_A; class Polyangia; order Nannocystales; family Nannocystaceae; genus JAESSZ01. The sequence continues at coordinate 5,356 of JAESSZ010000844.1, read as the reverse complement.
CCGTGCACGATGCCCGCCGTGTGGGCCGCGTCGAGACCTCGGGCTGCCTCGAGCAACGCGCGAGTCCGCTGCTCGATCGAAGGGGATGTTGCTGCGGCCCAGTCGTCCAGCGTCCAGCCGTCGACATACTCCATCACGATCCACGGCCCGAACTCGCTGTGGCCCGACGCGAGCACCGCGACCACGTTGGGATGATTGAGGCGAGCCAATGCGCGGGCTTCGGCGCGAACGCGAGCCGTGGAGACTGCGGGGTGCCGCACGAGCTTGAGGGCGACGATGCGGTCCAGGCGTGGGTCATGGGCGCGGTACACCCAGCCCATGGCGCCCGCGCCGATCGTGTCGCGGATGACGTAGTCGCCGATGCGGGTGTCCGGTCCCACCGCCGCCGGAGTCTGCGGATCCCCACCCTCGTCGATCGCGCGGGCGAGCACGGCCAGGAGTTGTCGGCAGGCTTCGCAGCGATCCACGTGGGCCATCGCCTGCTCCCGCACGCTGGGACTCAGTCGCCCCTCGAGGCAGTCGAGGGCGGCTTGCTCGTCGATGTGCGTGGCGTCGGAAGAAGGAAACATCGCGTGGCGCGCCTGCACACAGTACGACGCGTCCACCCGTCGAACCGTCGCAGCTGCGCGGGTCACAACGCGGTAGCCTGCGTGCGGTGTCCCAAACCGTCTCAGACGGCCGCGAGCAGATCGCGAGCACTTTTGGTCTAGACGGCCAGACAGACGCGGCAGCGCTGGGCCGGTTAGTGGCACAACTCGACAAGGCGTGGGCACGCGCGCGCGAAGCGTGGCCCAAGTTGCAACTCGATAAGAGTCGCTACCTCGCCTGGCTCGCGGCACGGACCGAGGCGCCCGACGATGTCGCGAACCTTGACGTGGTGGCCTTGATGCTCACCTGCGCGGTTTGTGAGGGCTGCCTCGGCGCCGTCGAGGCGTTTCACGAGGCGCACGGCCCCGACATTGATGTGGCACTGGCGCGAACGCGTTTGGCCCACGATGCGCGGGACGACGCGCGGCAGGTCGTTTTGGCAAAGCTGCTCGTGCCGGGCAGCGAAAAACTCTCTGCGTATGGCGGACGGGGTTCGTTGTCGCACTGGGTGCGGGCGGTGACGGTGCGTCAGGCGATCTCGTTATCGCGCCGTCGCGGCACAATGGAACGGGTTGTGGCCGAGCCCTCGGCCCAGGATCCCGACGTCGCGCCGGACCCCGAACTGGCGTTTCTCAAGGCGCACTATAGGGAACGCTTCAAGGCGGCATTTTCAGAGACCGTCGAGGCGTTGCCGGCCCCCGATCGCACGCTGCTCCGCTTGCGATTCGTCGATGGGCTGACCCTAGACCAGGTCGCGCGCGTGCGTGATGTGCACCGGGCGACCGCGGCCCGTCACCTCGCGCGGCTGCGGAAGTTGCTCCTGGCGGGCGTGCGTGAGCGATTACAAGCGGACGCAGGACTAGCCAACGACCGAGAGGTGGCCAGTGCGCTTCGGTTGGTGGAGAGCAATCTCGAGCTCTCGCTGCCCCGCATTCTCCGCACATCAGGGTGAACTGCGCGTTGAGTTGCGACGGTTTCGTGGGTCGAGGCGTCGTCTCGTATCGAGATGACGCAACTGTTTCAAAACGTTCGTTTGGCGCTCGTTTGCGGTGCCATTGCTGGCCTCGTTGTCGGGGGCTGCATCGACGGGAATGACGACGATAGCGGCGGCGACGGCGGCGGGGCCCCCTCCCAGGACGTGGGCGAGTGCAAAGAAGCCTGCAACCAACTGAAGTTCTTCGACTGCGCCAACTCGGCCGACCACGCGCAGTGTTTCTCCGCGTGCGAGCGGGCAGGCTCGGGCGACATCGAGCTGTTCGTCTCCTGCGTACAGGCCGATATCTGCGATGCGTCCTGCGTGAGTGGTCTCGGCTCGTCGGCGCCGCCTTCCAATGGCGGTGGTGACGGAGGCGGTGGGGCCAACAGCTGCGAGTCAGCATGCCAAGAGGTCGTGGATGCCGGCTGCTTGGAGTCGGTGGATTGCGGGGCGGTCTGCGCCGCGCTCCCGAGCGGCGACGCGGCTTTCCTTGCGTATTGCGTCGAACGTCGCCAGGGGTGCGAGTTTCCCCCTGAATGCTCTGGTGAGGTCGGCGGGCCATCAGCATCGCATGAGGCGTGTCAGGACGGCTGCGACGCAATGGTGTTTTGGGACTGCATCGACGCCGCGGAGCATGCCGACTGCCGCGACCTCTGCACGACGGTCGAGGCCAGCGTCCGCGACACGTTCGCCGCGTGCGCCGCGAACGATGCGTGCGACGACGACGCCTGTTACGCACAGATGCGCGGCGGGAGCTCCGGAGAAGGTGAGGGTGGCGAAGGTGAAGGCGGTGAAGGTGGCGGCGATGCTGTCCCTGTGTGCCAGGCCACCTGCGACGACATCAATTTCTTCGAGTGCATCGGCGCGGCCGAGCACGCCGAGTGCCGCGCTGAGTGCACGACGGCCTGGTTGACCGACATCGAGGATTTCGTCGCGTGTTGGAATGGCCCCGGCCTCGACTGCGAAGGCGTCGACTGCTGGGATTACTTTCGTGGCTGATTGGTGAATGCCTGAGCACCTGAGCACTGGGTCGCCGCGGTCGTCCACGAGAACAGCACAATTTCGCGCGCATGACCGCGTGGTGGCATGGTTGGTACATGCGACGGCGTCATACTGGACGCGCCCTGGTGGCTGCGCTCCTGCTCACAGCCTGTGCCACGGGTAAGTTCCGCTACGATCGGCTGGACGAGGAGAAGGACGGGATCGAACTCCGCGATCTCGAAGAGCTCCTGGCCGACAGCAGCGCGCCAATCGCCAGCGACATGTCGGTCGAAACGCTCGACTACGACTTCAAGCTCGAGAAAGACGAATACCGCCTCGGGAATAACGATGTGCTGAGCGTGTTCGTTCTGGGACACCCGGAGTTGTCGTCGCAGCGCGTCAACCTCGGAGAGATCTCCGGCACCACGATCCGTAAAGACGGCAAGGTCCACATGGTGATCATCGGCGAGCTACAGGCTGCTGGTCTCACGCTGACGGACTTCGAAGCCAAACTGCAGGTGCGCGCCGCGGACTTCATTATCGACCCACAGGTCTCGGTCGAGATCTTGGAATACGGGTCTCAGAAGTTCTACGTGTTGGGCGAGGTCCCGAGGCCTGGTGCGTTCCCCGTCGATGGTGACACGACTTTGCTCGAGGGCGTCGGATTGGCTGGCGGCATTCCACCGACTGCCGATCTCGAGGGAGCGACGGTCATCCGCGGCGGCAAGCTGATGCCTATCAGCCTCGCCGACATTCTTCGTCGCGGAGACGTCAGCCGGAACATTTACCTACGCGATGGGGACGTCGTTCACATCCCCGACAACGTCGCCAAGAAGGTGCACGTGCTTGGCGAGGTGCTGCGGCCCATGAGCGTCGCCATCGAGCGCGACTCGGTGAGTCTTGCCGAGGCCCTCGCGAGTGCGGGCGGCCCCACTCCAGCGCGAGCGCGACGCGAGTTGGCGGTTATCCGTGGCGGCTACGCCAAGCCGGTGGTGTACATCATTGATCTTGAGAAGGCGTTGCTGTTCGACGCTTCGATCAAGCTTCGATCAGGCGACCGAGTGATCATCGCCCCTACAGGCTTGTCCACATCGAGCCGATACATGCAACAGATCCTGCCGTTTCTGCGGGGGGTGCAGGCCATTGGTATTGCGGCGCAGGGGGCGAGCAACATCGCTGCTCAGGCTGCTGCGACAAGCGTCGAGTAGCAACGCGAGTGTTCAGCCAGCACTCAACGCAGCGCTTTGCGGCGGAGCGGTCAGCGCGGGCTGCTTCTTGACGTAACCCCAACTGCGCTTGAGGGCGGCCGTCTGATTGGATTCGAGGTGTTTGGTGAAGAGGCGACGCGACAGGCCCTTCTGCTGGCCGTCCACCGCCAACGCAAAACACGCCTCGGGCATCGAGAGCCCGGCCCGCAGGCTCTTGAGGTCGATCCCACATCCGCCGCCGCAGCAGGCGCTCTCGTACACGTAGGCGCCATTGGCTACCCACACGCCGAGGCCCAGGGTGATAGCAGCGAGCTCTGCATCGCCCTCCCGGTCAGCGAGGTCCTGCTCGTCCTTGGGCGCACGACGCAACGCCACGCCGTCGCGGTCGGCGATGTGGATCGCAATCCGTCCCAGTTCACGCGCGACGCTGGAAAACACAACGGGCGTTAGTTTGAAGATCTGCGGCGTCGCGAGCACCACGTACTCGCCGTCTTTGTGGAAGGTATGCAGCAACTGGCCTTCCGGACTACCGAGCGGCTTGAACCCTCGCGGCACGCTGGGCGTCTTGTCGTCGGTCAACTCGACCAGACTGAACTCCACATCGTGCTGCCCGATCTCACTCTGAACCCCGCAGATCAACTCGAAGAGTTCATCAAGATTTTGAGGTTTGCTGATCGATGTTTCCGTAACGACGCGTGGTCGGTGCACGACTTCGCCCCAGTGGCGCGACAAGTGTGCAGACACCTCGCGCAAGCCATCGGCGACCCATGCGCGTGCGGTGTCGTCGGGAAGAAAGTCCACTCCGGTCGACGAAGAAAAGCCCAGCATCGTGCCGCACAGTAGCATTGGGCCCGATTTGGATTTGCGCCCGCCGCCTGACGCGCCACACTATAGATAAGTTACCGGCACGTACGTGTTTCCGGGAACGGGGCCCCGCGTACGCCGTGGGACCTAATACAGGATCGGATCGAACAATCTACACGAGCAACCATACGACGCGCTGGATCAGAGCCACCTGGGTGGCGCTGGTGCTCGGTGTCGGTGGTTTGCTCGCGTTACCCCAGGTAGCCCAAGCGCGCGGGCGCCGACGCGCGGTCCCAGATCTGCGGCAGCCGCGAGATCCTTGGTCCAGCTCAACGGCTCGGGTCCGCGCGATCCGAATCCCCGTGGTGGTGCACATGGCGACCGTCGACAGCTACGACGTGACCAGCTCGCGCCGTGTCGCCCAGTGGGTCAAGCGTGCCAACGAAGTCTTTGCCGCCCACGGCATCGAGCTCTTCGTGCGTGACTTTCGGCGGCTGCCCGCGGGGTTCACCGACGTTCGCAAGTCCAAACAGCGTCGGGCGTTGGCGGGCTTCGCACCCCACGACGGGGCGGTTCACCTGTTCGTGACCGAGTCGCTGGATCTCGCCAAACAACGACGGACGCGGCGACGTGTCCGCGGGCTGCATTGGCGATACCGCGGGGTGAGCCGCAACCTCCGAAGTCGGGAGTACGTGGTGGTCACCCGCGAGGCCCCTGACACGACCTTTGCCCACGAGGTCGGACATCTTCTCGGACTGCGTCACGCGACGTCCGCCAACAACGTCATGTGCAGCTGTCG
>JAESSZ010000843.1 GCA_016763875.1 Nannocystaceae bacterium | reverse complement strand
CTGGATCGCCTGGCCAACCTCGGTCACCGCGGCACGCACCGCGTCCAAATCGGCGTACTCGTGCGTCAACTTGAGGCTCGACATCGGGGTCTCGATGCCCAGCGAAGCCATACGCTTGCCCAGGACCCACAACGTATCGACCATCCCCGCAAGTCCAGCGTGTCGGCCAAAGAACACGAGGCGACGACCATCGTCCCCGACGATGTGTTCGTAGTCGTACAGGGTGCAGTCCATCGCCATCAGCTGCTTGAGCATCGGCATGTTGTGGGACTGCCCTTTGGTCGTGTGCGAGAAGAAAACGTACGCCCCGCCACGACGATACAGCGCCTGCGGAATTTCCTTGACCGCGAAGACCACCGCGCACGCGCTGAGGTCCTCGTCGATGCGACCGCCGACAGCCCGGTACGCGTCGTCGTCGAACACGCGCAACTTCGATGGCTGCAGCACAACCTCAAAACCGTTGGCGACGAGGTCGAAAACCGCGTCGGGCGTCAGCGGCACCCGCCGCTCGTACTCGTGTTTGTCTTCTCGACGAACGCCGATTGAGATCTGCTTAGACACGTTCGACTTGGCTCGTGAAGGCAATGCCATGCTGCTCCAGCTCCTTGAGGACCGGAGCGTACACCAGCGGCGTGGTCGGGATAACAACGCCGCGCTGGGTGATCTGCTCGGTCAGGACCAACTTTGCCGAGATCGCAACCGACAAGCCGACGGTCTTCGCCATCGCCGTCCGCTCGCTGTCGCTGCCCTTGGTGACCATGGAGGACTGCTCTCGCCAGCGCTCGCCATCGATCTCGTACTCGTACTTGTGGAGCATGACGATCATGTCCTTGTCGTCCGCTCCCATCGGCCATTTTTCTTCCAGCAACTTCTGCAGGACTTTCGCCGGGGTCCCTTCTTTGAGACCGATGGGGCGGTCCTCGAACAGCCCGAGCCACTGGAGTTTGTCGAACGCGGGCGAGTTGAGTTCGAGCTTGAGCATCGCGCGCAGCTTCAACTCCACCGACATCGCCGCGTCGTACCAAAGGTACGAGTTCACAAACTCGCGGTAGGTCATGTCCCCCAACGCTTCGAGCGTCTCGGTGTCATCGGTCAACCCAAGCTGGACCAAGCAGTTCCATGCATCGCAAAACCCGGGGCGTCGCAGCGTCGCGCGATAGATCGTCTCGATGCCGAACAGATCGTAGTGATGCCGGTACTTCAGCGAGTCTCGGTTGGGGTAGCCCTCGAATTTTCCGTACTCGGGAATCTCGACGACCTCGTAGCGGGTGAACAGCTTGTGGTACGGAATGTACTTGTAGCGGCCGTTGTGCTTGAACTTGACGCCTCCCTGCCCGGCCAGCACCACGTTGCGCGGATTCCAGGTGAACTTGTAGCGCCATGGATTATCGTCGGACTCGGGCGCCACCAGGCCGCCCGTGAACGTCTCAAACGCTTTGATGCTCGCGTTGCTGGCACGCAGGGCGTCCAGGCGCGCCATCGCTGACATGTGATCGATGCCAGGATCGACCCCCATCTCTCCCAGCAGCGTGACCTCTTTGCGCTCCGCGGCGTGGTGCAGCTCCCGCAGCTCGGGCGAGACATAGGACGCCGAGACAAAGTGCGTGCTGTGGTTGACGCATGCGGTCGCGACCGGAAGATGCATGTGCGCGGGCAGCATCGACACGACGAGGTCTGCCTGCTTGACCAGCTTTTCAAGCGCCGCCGCGTCGGCCACATCGAACTCAAGGGCTGTGCCGCGCGATTTGCCATCGATGCGATGGCGCGCAACGTCGAGATCGCGGTCTGCGACCACCACTTGCCAATCGTGAACTTCTGCTTGAGCGAGCAGGTAGTCGATGAGGATGGCGGTCGACTTGCCTGCGCCGATGACGAGCACGTGTTTCAAGATGGCGTCACGGTACGGCGCGGCGGCGGTCGAATCAAGCGCGGTCGCCGCAATCGCGGCGAAGCGCCTTCACGGTGGACTGCACCACCCCCACTACCGCGACAGCATCGCCTCGGCGTCTCCGGGCGGCAGCGCCAACCGCTCGGCAATGTCGACGAACAGTGCTCTCTCGGGCGCGCCGCCGGAAGTCGCGTGCACCAAAGGGACCAACGACAGCAACGCGATACCGCGTTCTTCGGAGGGCAGCGCCAGCAACTGGCCGACCAACACGTCGAGTTCCGGGGGCGCGTCGAGCAACGCTCGCATCGCATCGATCCGCCCTTCGGCGAGTGGCAGCCGGTCCAGCAACAAGTCGTACTCCGCGATTTCCATCGTGTCCATGCGGTCGTCCAGAGTCGCCACGATCACCGCGAACCCGGCAACGATCTCGGATCGGCGCTGCGCTTGCGCCAGCCATTGCTCGCGCAGCTCGCCAACGTCGCTAGCAGGCACACCGAGTCGCTCGGCGACCTCGGCGAGTACCGCGGCTTCTTCGTCACTCCCGTGACCATCAGCGAGGGCCATTCGCCATGCGCGCGCAAGGATGTCCTCACACAGAAACGGCGCGGGAGGCTGCAGCAAATCGAAGCGTTTGCGCAGTGCAGCGGCGTCCGACAACAACGCAAGCCATTGTGTCGCCTCGTCGTCGGCCACACGGTCGTCGAGCATGTACAGCACCTGGTCCCATTCCCCGACTTCAAGGATCCCGTCGGCATGCGCGACCAGGCCACAGGCAACCAGGGTCCACTCCTGTTCCGGCGACAGTGGCATGCGGCGAGTTTACCACGGCGGCCGCGGCGGGCTTGGCACAATAAGGCCAAAGCCCGGTAGCCCCGCAAAGCGTGATGGACCGAACGCCGACTCAGTTCAGCCGACGGCCCGCGGGCGTTTGGCGACGCCGAACGTGTGTTCGGGCCCGGGGAAGTTTCGGGCTCGCACTTCCTCGCAAAACACCCGAGCGGCCGCAACGCCTCGGTCAAACAGCTGGTCGTACCGCTTGACGAACTTGGGGTGGAGGTCGGCGGTCAGACCCAACAGGTCGTAGCAGACCAGCACCTGACCGTCGCAGCCAACGCCGGCCCCAATGCCGATCGTGGGGATCTCCAGCGCCTCGGTGATCCTGGCCGCAAGTGGGCCGGGAATGCCCTCAAGCACCAGCGCGTAGGCCCCCGCCTCCTGGACCGCAAGAGCATCGTCGAGGATGCGCGTCGCGTCCTGTTCCGTCTTGCCCTGCACCCGGAATCCGCCCATCGCGTGCACGCTCTGTGGCGTGAGACCCACGTGCGCCATCACCGGAATGCCAGCGGCGACCAATCGCTCGATCACTGGCACAACCGTGGTGCCGCCCTCGAGTTTGACGGACTGCGCCCCGCCCTCGGCAAGCAGGCGCCCAGCATTGCGTAGCGCCTCCTGGGGGGTCACGTGGTAACTCAGAAACGGCATGTCGCCGACGATGTGTGCCGTCTTTGTGCCCCGAGCGACCGCGCGACAGTGGTAGATCATGTCCTCGATCGTGACGCCGAGGGTGTCATCGCGCCCCTGCACGACCATGCCCAGCGAGTCCCCGACCAACAGGATGTCGGCGCCCGCCTCGTCGAGCATGCGGGCAAACGTCGCGTCGTAGGCGGTGATCATCACGAGCGGTTCACCGCCCTTGGCGCCGCGGATCCGCGGCACGGTCACCGGTTTTCGGTCCCCTCCTTCGAGGGATTTCCAGGTGCTCACAGTGGCTTGGTGGCGAGTCGGGTCGCGGCCGAGAACATCCCGGTCCACGCGCGAGGACGCGATCCCACGGTATCACCTCACTGGCCTCCGCCAAGCCCCCAAAAACGCAGGTGCTGGCCGTAAAAACGCCGAATTCGAGGTTTGACAGTGATTGAGCCGGGTGACAGAGTCCGGCGCGGCCAATTCGGGCACCAGCCCGGCCGGATGAGCACGCCTCAGCCGAAACAAAAACGGCCCATGGAGACCACACAATGAGCTTCTCGCTTCCCGACCTCCCGTACGCCAAGGACGCGCTCGTGCCCCACATGAGCGCCGAAACCTTCGACTACCACCACGGCAAGCACCACAACGCCTACGTCACCAAGCTCAACGCGTTGACAGAAGGCACCGACAACGCGAGCAAGAGCCTCGAGGCTCTTATCAAGACGACCGAAGGTGGACTGTTCAACCAAGCCGCGCAGGTTTGGAACCACACCTTCTTCTGGAACTCGATGAAGCCAGCTGGCGGGGGTGCTCCCACGGGCGATCTCGCGGCCGCGATCGATCGCGACTTTGGGAGCTTTGACAAGTTCAAGGAGGCATTCACCGCCACGGCCGCCACCCGGTTCGGTTCTGGTTGGGCCTGGCTGGTCAGCGACGGCAGCAAGCTTTCACTGGTCAGCACCGCCAACGCCGACAACCCCATGACCGACGGCAAGACCCCAATCCTGACGCTGGACGTCTGGGAGCACGCCTACTACGTCGACTACCGCAACGCGCG
>JAESSZ010000842.1 GCA_016763875.1 Nannocystaceae bacterium | reverse complement strand
CCGGCCAGCTCAGCTTTCTCAACTTCGACGCGTATTGGCCCCGGGGTCAATCGCGAAGAACATCTGCATTCCAGAGGGCCGGGGCCAGCGCCAGATCCCCATGCCCCCATTGCCCATCCGCGAAGCCGCAATGTGGGCGAGGGCGAACGCAAACGGCTCGCTGCAGGGCAGCCCAGGCGCTTGTAGAACCGGCAACGTTACGGCATCGCGCACCGCGGCATCGCGCACAGCGGTGATGGCGGCGGTGAGCTCGCCACTTACCGAGCCGTTGGCCCAACCCCAGCACCAGCTGCACTCGGCGGGAGCGTAGGACCCAATAAACTCGGCCCCGAACGTCGCTGCGAGGCCTGCGTGGTTGCTGAGTTCCAGCACCCGGGCGTCGCGATTCCAGTGGACCGTACACGGACCGGGCGCTCCCATCGCCGTCTGAACAGCCTGCTGCCGCGCGTCCAGTCCCTGATCCGCCCACGCGAGCGCCTGCACAAAGTTGTCACCGCAGCGGAGTTGGGCACGGTCCACGGTCACCTGGGTGCCAAACACCTGCACGGTATCGAGCATGATCGCCAGTTCGACCCCGCGCAGCGTGGTGAGATCGACGCCGAGTCCAGTAAGAAGGTTGACCACCGATGTGCTGGCGAACGCATTGTGCAGCGGGTGGTCAATGACCACCCACGGCGGCAGGTTAATATCGAGGAGGCCCGCCACCTCGATATTGACGAGCCAGCCCCTTCCCCCACTGAAATCGGCGATCAGTCGAACACGGCCGTCGTGCGCGGGATGCAGCAACCGCACTTGATCGATGAGGTCCCGGGCCGCGCCTACGGCCGCGGGCGTCACGACGGGCGGCGTTGCTGGGTGCGGGCTGAGCGGCGGAAGCTCCGGAATGTGGTCGAGCCTAACCTGCGAGCCCGGTGCCGAATATTCCGGCTGCTTGCTGCGGCGAAACCACTCTAGATCCCCATCGCCGTAGCCTACTCTGACGGCGCGCGTTTGGGGTTTCTCGCTTCCTAGCGGGCCCGCTGCTCGTCACCGCAAGTCGAGCCAGATTTGTGCGGCGATCTGCTCGTGCTCATCTTTCAACGGGTAGATGCCTGGTTCGAGATCGTGGTCCAGCAGCGCAGGTACCAACATGATCAGTTCTGCAAAGAGGAACTCGACAATCTCGTCGGGTACACTGCTGCCCGTGAAATTCACCGGGTAGCCCTTGTTCACGAGGAGCAGAGTTCGACCATCCTTCAATGTGTGCGCGTCCACGTGACGATGGATCGGCCGAGTGCGGACGGTGAGCGACGCGAGGTGGTCGAGGTCAGCTTCGTGATTCTTGGAAGCACCGCTCACGATGAAGCAACGGTCGGGCAAGTTGTCGATGACCTGTGCCGAAATAGACTCGCGACCACTCGCCCCGATGACGATGGCGGGAGATTCGATGTCGGAGGGCTGGCGCACCACCGCAAATCCATCGACCGTGGCCTCCACACACTTGATGATATCGCAATCATTGACGGAGACCCGCAAGCCGCGTTGCCGCAAGCTGTTGGCGGTTGCTTTTCCAACCCATCCGTAGCCGTTGACTAACGCCGCACGACCAACGACTGCGTACCCCATATCTCGCAGGATGTTGTCGAGCGAGGAAACCACTGCTTCCCCCACCATTTTTCCTTCGATCTCCTTCAAACGGGTTTGCGCACAATTGACTTGGGGGATCCGTAGTTCCGGCAGCGACTGCGCCGCCCAGACCCCCTGTTTTGTGACCTCGATGGCCCCGATGACCGTTTCGCACGCTTCGGCGAAATGCTCGTGCAAAGCCTTGATCGCATAGCCGCCAACCTCGTGCAGGATCAGCTTGAGGTTGTTCGTCTGGCACACGCTGAGGGCGCGTGCCAGTTCCTCCCGAACCGTGTGCTCGAGGTCCGCGAACGCGGGGGTGACGACACGAATACCAGCACGCTTCAGCGCATCCACCACGGACTCGTTGCCCGAGTACCCAATGCCCACGACGCATTCGATGGCGACAAAGTCGTGCAGAAGCAACAACAGGCGCAGTGTGTCGGGGTAGAGATGCTGTACGACGAACTGACGCACGTTTGGGTAGCGTTTCAGTCCGATGCGGCGGGCGGTTTCACCGAGAAAATCAGGATGAAAAGTATTCATGGCCAAGCGCTCCAGTTCACCGAGAAGTGACGACAGCTCGCGAAGGCTTGGCTACGAACATGACATCGTTGGATATCGTCTGAAACACAGCGGTCTTCCCCAGCGTGTTGGAAAGCCACAGATCGGCGGGTTTGAACGCCGGCCACTCGAAGAATCTGCTGCGCAGGTAGCCAAAGGTCTTTCCCAGGAAATTGTCGTCCGTGTAGTGCCTGCTTGCCATTGGCAAATACGGCATCGACGAAAGGTATCCCAACCCCTGGACCCGCACTACATCGAAGTGCGCCTCCAAGACGCTGCGCCATTCTCGTTGCGTCAAACGGATCTTGTGCTCCGGATAGACCAGATGGGCCAACTTGAACCGGTCAAGCCGGTACATTTGCGGCAATGTGAAGATGAACGTGCAGCTGTCTCCCACCAGTGACCGCAGACTACCCAGCAGCTTGATGAGCTTTGCAGGGTCCTCGTAGAGGTGCTCCAACACATCCAGCATCAGCACCACGTCGGGCTCCCAGGGGATATTCTCGGATATCCCCTCAGGGTTCATCAGATCGACCACGGCACCGGGCTCAAATCGATCCTCATAGTCGATGCCGAAGTACTCTCCGGTGAATCCAAGGCGGCGTAGATAGTGCCGCGAAGCCTGTACCCCACACCCGACATCCAGCACCTTTGGCTTGGGGAAGGGCAGCCGATCCAACTCCTGCTTCACGAGATGGAACTTTACGTGATTGAACAGGTTCTCTTCGTTGGCCCCCAATAATCGCTCTACGAGATAGGGGGAATGATCGGCCGCCCGCCGCGCCTCGGTCGATGTACCTCGCCCTCCGGTATCGATGGATTCTGCCCGCATCGCACCCCCTACAAAATGACAACGCGGAATATTCTCGAATGGCGTGATGTTAATCGTAATGAATGCGGCCGATGCCGAGAATGAGCGGGTAGAGCTTGGGATGCGGCGGCGGCATGTCGGGGCAGTCGATCGCCTCGAGGCTGTCGTAATCGAATCCTGCCTCGCGGATCAACGCCTCGGTGTCTCGCGTCAGAGTGCATCCACAGGCGAACACGCGCTGCAGCGGATCGATTCGCTGCTGCCAACGAAGGACGCCTGGCTCGTCACTGCGGACATGCTCGAGAAAGTGGAACCGCCCGCCGGGCTTCAGCACGCGGTGCAGCTCCGACAGCTCCGCGTCCGGCTCCTGCACGCTGCACAGCGTCCACGTGCAGACGACGGCATCAAACGTCTCGTCATCGAACGGCAGAGCTTCCGCGCCGAGTTGATGAGCTTCGGTCTCGAACGGGCAGGCGTCCAGACGCTGACGGGCGAGCGCGTGCATTCCGGTCGACGGTTCCACGACGGTGAGCTTCCGAACCTTGGGCCCGTAGCTCTTCAGCGACTGGCCCGTCCCCAGACCGATCTCCAGCACGTCTCCCTGGGCACCCGCGACACAGCGAGCGCGGAGCGCATGCGACTGCGGACCGCCGACCCGCTCGAGGATCCACGGGAAGACCCGCTCGGTGTACCAGTCTCGAAGTCCCATCGTCGGTCGGATGGTAAGCGCATCAGCTGCGCAAGCTCTGCGAATCGCTCGGCCGGATACACCGGGTTCGGGCGCAGCTGCCGTCTGCCTTAGCGCGCCGACGGTAGCTCGACCCCAAGCACCCACTGCGCGTTGGCACCGACGTCATACGTGGCCTGAGCGGTCAGACTGCCGTCAGCCTCGATGGTGTAGCCCGCGAGCAAGCCGCTGTCTTGACCGGCCGCGAACAGGAAGCTGCCGAACGGGTCGAGACCGAAGTCCCGGGGCCGCGGCTCGGTGGGAACATTGGCCTGGTACGTGAGGCTGCCGTCTGCTCCCGCGGCGAACACGGCAAGGGAGTCGTGCCCGCGCATGGACGCGTAGACGTAGGCACCGTCCACCGAGGTGTGGATGTCGGCGCCGGTATTGTCCCCCTTGAAGTCGGGCGGCAACGCCGAGACGGTGTCTCCTTG
>JAESSZ010000841.1 GCA_016763875.1 Nannocystaceae bacterium | reverse complement strand
GTGGATCCGCACAGCGGCAACGGTTGATCGTTGATGAGTTCCGTGAGAAGTAGGAAGTGGAACTTCCTACTATGGTCGCAACCACGCCAGAACGCCTCAAGATGGCGGAATTCGCCCGACGCAGCGGTGTGCCCAGCGCGACGATCAAACACTACGTGCGGGAGGGCCTGCTTCCGGAGCCGGACCGGACAAGCCGGAACATGGCGTACTACGACGTGGCGCTGGTGCCTCGGGTGCGGGCGATCAAGAAGTTGCAGCGCTCGCTGCATCTACCACTGCAGGTGATAGGTCCGCTGCTCGAGCGACTGGACGCCCACGGCATGCCACCCGACGAAGCGGTCGAGGGGAGCATCGCCAGGGTCTTGGCGGAGCTGGCTCCGGAGCGCTCGATCTCTCGCGCGTCCGTGATCGAGTCGGGCGTGCCCCCCTCGGAGTTGGCGATGATCGAAGGCCTTGGGCTGCTCACCCCCGTGGTCATCGACGGTACCCACTCGTATCAGGGCGATGATGCCGCGTTGCTCAAGACGTTGGGAGAGGCGCGAGAGGCTGGACTGTCGCCTTCGATGCTGCCGCCAGAGATTCTGGCGACCTACTTAGAAGCCCTGCGGGGGTTGGTTCGAGCTGAGCTCGCCATGTTTCGGGCGGGGGTCGTGCCGCTCGCGGGCGGCGATCTCGGTCGACTCACCGAAGTTGCGACCACCCTCAGCGAACGTCTGGTGGTCTTGCTACGGCGCAAGCTGCTGTTGCCGACGCTGAAGACACTGGTGGATGAGCCTCGGGCCAAACCCACCGCGCGCAAGGCTGCGAAGCCCAAGCCCAGGCCCAAGCCCAGACGAAAACCGAAGTCCGGCTGAGTCTCGGCGAGACTCATCCCACCGGCTCCCGCCCAGCTCCTCCCTCGGGAGGGCGGTCGCGCACGTGCGCCCATTTTTTGTTCGCCACTTTCACCGCGGCCGGCACCGCACACAACCACGAACAGGCAGACACCGACCATGAAACGAGCGAATTGGGGAATCCTTGAGACAGTGGCAGTTGGGGCAGTGACCGGGCTATTGGGTTGCGCCGCAGACGATGGCGGCGCGGACGGGGGGATGACGGGTGCGGCCTCGGACTCGACGGCAAGTTCCACGCACGACACCGCCCCCGGCACCGCCCCCGGCACCGTGGATAGCGACGACAGCATCACGCCTTCGTCGTCGGGCGCGTCCGCCGACACCAATGGCGACGCGAACACACAGAGCGATGCGGGGCCGGACAGCTCTGACGGTAACGACACCACCGACGACGACACCACGAGCGGCCCCGGGCCGACTGAACCCGGGCCGGATTTCCGGGAACTGGGCCCCTTCGCGGCGCAAACAAGTTAGGCCAACGCCAACTTACCCAGCGGCTGCGCCATGGGCTACGACCGCTACACCCCCGAACGACGCGGCCGCCCGCCCACGGTAATCTTGGCCCATGGCTTCCAGGGCAATCGCGCCGCGATGGCGAACTGGGCCTCCCACATGGCGAGCTGGGGTCTCGAGGTCATCACGCCCGACCTTTGCCGCGCGACCATTTTTGACGCCGATCATGCTGCCAACGCTGCGGACCTCGTCGCGCTGAGCGTGCAACTCTCGGTCGAGGCCCCGATGTACGCGGGGTACAGCGCAGGCGGCCTCGCGGCGGTGCTCGCTGCCGCACAAGACGGCGAAGCAACTGCGCTGTTGGGTTTGGACATGGTCGACTCCGATGGTCTGGGCTTGGCCGCGGCGCCCGCAATCGTCGCCCCAGCGTTGGACCTCACCGGGGAGCCGTCGATGTGCAACGAGAACAACAACGGGCACGCTGTGTTCGACGCGACGGCCGACCCTCGCGTACTCGCAGTGCTCTCGGCCGATCACTGCGACTTTCAGAACCCTGCGGATGCGCTATGTGGGGGGTTGTGCGGCGCATCCCCGCAGCCAGTGGACGATGGCGACATCGCCTCGACGGTCATCGGACTCTCCACGGCATTCCTGCTGTGGAAGTCCGGCCTTGATACGACTGGCCAGCAATGGTCGACGGCCGGCCAGCACTGGTACGGCGTTTTATCCGACGCAGGGTTCATCGGGGAGCCGTAGTGGATCCCGCGGCTGGGCAGACGTCAGGAGACGCAGACCGAGCAGTTGCTACCCCACTCGCAGCATGCTCCGTACCCGCAGTCTTGATAGCCGCCGCAAGGGCTCGATTCACACCCCGACGGGGTACACATCTCGCCATCTTCACATGTGTCGGTCCCCCCAACGCAGGTTCCTGCGCCATCGCAGACGTCGTCCTCGCTGCATGTGATGCCATCGTCGCAAGCTTCGCCTTTGGGTTCCGGGTCGTACGAACAAGTCCCGTTCTCACACTGCCCGAGGCGTTCGTGGCACTCGGGGCCGAAGTCGCACCAGTCATAGGGAATGCAGGAGTAGCCCCAACAACTCGAGAATGCACTGCAGTCGGAGCCGTCGTCGCATGCGGTCCCAGGGAATACGGGAGGGTATGAACAGACGCCTTGTGGCTGACCAGGGCCAACGCTGCACTGCCCAATGTCCGCCGCGCACTGCGTTGGTGGGTCAGTGCATCCATCCGGACACTGCTCGTAGATACCCAGCGCGAATTTCCCGAACTCACTCTTATGGGGTCCGTCGACGACGATGATGACGGTGGTCCCTTCCGTGAGCGCTACTGAAACGGCCGAGTGCGTGGCTCCGCCCGAGTTGTCGTCGCACCCGAGGGTTTCGCTGGAGTCGGCGAAACTCCGAATGTGAAGGACCGTGTCGAAGTTCGAGCCAGCGGTCGTGAAGGTGTATGACGCCGTTGACGGTGCCGTCCACGTGTAGCTGACATCGCGGGCAATGCCCTTGACGCAGGTCGCGTCGAACTCGTTGTTCTTTCCCTTGGTCGATCCGGTGACCACGGACGCTCCCAATGCAGAGCCTAACCAGCCTTCGTAGGTGCGTAGCTCACCGTCTTGCGCATCATCTGCGGTGCCCGAGGCTTCGTCTTCGAACGCAGCGGTGTCCAGGTCGTCGTCGCTCGCGGCGACGCAATTGGCGCCGAGCAAGCACACGGAAATCAGCGCAACGCGGGTAGCGAGGTAGTGGTCCATCATGTTTTTGGTCTTTCGGGGGACTCGGCTGCCTGAGGTCGGAGAATCGAGAAAATGAGGGCCGTCCCGATCTCACCGGCAAGCCACGCCTATTTGCAGCGAGGGCGACTTCTCTGACGCTAGGGGCCGAAAAAACTGCCTCCGCCCTCGCGTGTCGCGGTCCCCTCCGCGAGGAAAATGCGTCAACATCATGATTTCACCACACAATCGTGAGGAGTCAGCCCGCCGGCTCTCCTTATTTGCGCCCGTCGGCTCTTGTGCGGGGTCGTCCGGGTCGGCACCGCAACGTGGACCGGCAACGCGCTAGCACGAGTGAGTCTAGGGAGCGTCCAGGTCCGGAAGAGGGAGTCCGAGCGCCTCATACAGCACTCGGGCCCGCGCAAGCGCTGCGCTCTCAGGCCTTCCCTGCGTCCCCTCTATGGAGCCGGCGATCAGCAGCGCGTGGGCGAGGTCTCGGCCGCCCGGATCCAGCGACTGGAGCCGATCGGCTGCAGCGTGGGCCAAGGTCAAAGCCAGGTCAGGGTTCGCGCTCCGATACTCCACGAACGCAAGTGCCCCGTCGGTCTGCGCAACCCGGATCGGCAGACCATTGGCGGCAAAGATCTTCCGTGCCCGTGCGTACTCGCGACGCGCCGCATCGATGTCGCGTCGTTGGGCGTGCAGCATGCCAAGCACGTTCAGCGCTTCCGCCGTGGTCACGTGCTCGATCCCTAGCGTCCGCTCCGACAATGCCAGTGCAGCATTGCCATGCTCGAATGCGAGGTCCAACTTCCCGAGGTAGCCCGCCGCGGTCGCCAACTGCAGAAGCGGAACCATCGTCGCCGATGCGGCAAGCGTCGTGTCGCCTGCGATCGCCAGCGCTCGCTCCGAAAAACCCTGAGCCTTGTCGTACGCCGCGGTGTCATTCGCCATCACGGCCAAGTTGCCCAGCGTGAAGACCAGATCAGGGTGCCGTGGCCCAAGAACTCGACTTTGGGCCGCGAGTACTTCGTTGCCCTCGGTCAGCGCCTCGCCGCGCAGCTGATGCCTCCACATAAGGCCCATCCGATTCTGCCGAGTGCTCAAGACGCTGGGATGCTCGGCACCGAGGACCTCCGTCGCAATCTCGATCCCGCGCGCGTAGTGCTCCATCGCC
>JAESSZ010000840.1 GCA_016763875.1 Nannocystaceae bacterium | reverse complement strand
TCGCACAGCGCTTCGGAGTTGTTGATCTGCAAGCTCCCGGTGACATCGACGGATTGCGATCGGCCGTGGCGCCGAAACGTCCAAGTCGAACCTCATCGCCGACGCGACATCGCGAAAGTTCGTTTCCGACTCCGAGCTGGTCCGAGTCCTGTGCGTCGAGGTCCGTCGCGTTGCTTTGGAGCTGGCGGGGCTCAAGGGACGGTGCGGTAGCCACGGCTCATACCGGAAACACGGACGTTCCGAGATGTCCCAACGACTGGGAGCGGTGCGTTAGAACGAGCGATGGCGCTCGATCCACGCCTCCACGTCGTCCAGCAGCACGGTGTGCGCCGGTTTGGACGTGAGCGCGAGTTTGGCGGCTTGCGCAAACTCGATGCCTCGCGCTCGGTCCGATGAGCTCGCCTCGGGGTTTTCGAGGGTCGCTCGTGCGAGCAAGAAGCTCGCCTCCCCTCGGTCGGCTTCGGTGGCGTCTTCGACGGCGATTGCCCTGGACAGTAGGCCTCGCGCTGACTCGAAGTTCTTTGCTTCGAGCTCCACGTGGCCGAGCCGGGTACACGCGTCTGCGGTGATGAAGTGATCCTCGCCGAAGATGCCGGTAGAGACATCGAGCGCCCCCGCGGCCAGCCGTCGCGCTGCGTCGAGGTTGCCGTCGCGTAGCTCCACGTGCGACAGCAGCCCATCGATCAACACAGACCGGTCGCGTTGGTCTGTACGCGTCGCCAGGAGCGCTTTGGCTCGATTCAGGGCGTCGCGTGCGGCATCGTTGTTCCCGAGCCCCAGCATGACGCCGCCGAGGGTGGTCAAGATCGGGACCCTCATCACGGGACCGTACGCCGGCCACTCGTCGAGCAGAACATCCGCTTGCTCAAGCGCTCGAGCGGCGTCCTCGTAGCGTCCGAGTTCCTTGAAGGCGATCGCGAGATTCGCGGCCCCCGGAATCGCTTGCAGGGACTCCTGGCCATGAACGGCGAGCGTGATGCGGAGCACTTCGCGAGCATGCTGGAGCGAGGCCTGATAGTCGCCGCGGCGAGAGGCCCGAATCTCCAGCCCACGCTCGACATCGACGATCGCAGGATGGCTGCTGCCGTGCACCCTCAGGAGGATTCGCTGCGCTTGTCGGAGCTCCGCCAGACCGTCGCCGCCGCCGCCACGCGCGAAGAGGCTGTCGGCGTGCGCGAGCAGCACGTCGGCTCGGGAAGTGGGTGGATACGTCGTGTCGCCTTGGATGAGCTCGAGAGCCTCACGGGTTGCATCGACAGCCCGGTCTAGTTCCCCACGCCCCGCGTAGAACTCGGACGCGGTCACGAACGTGAGGGCTTTGAGCTGGCTGAACCCTCCGGCCTCCGCGAGCGCGAGGGCCAAGTCGAACCAACGCTGAGCTTCCTGTGCGTCGTCCGTGCGCGAAGCGATACGTCCCAGGAACGTTGCCGTCCGTGACGCATCGCGATCAAGCCGATGTTCCACCGCGAGTTGGTGGGCCTGTAGACTCGCGACCCGTGCCCCTTCGAGGTCCTTGCGGGCCAGGAGCACCCGGGCTCGGAGTCGGAGCGCACGGACCAGGATGGGCGGGTACGAGGCGGCGTCCAGCGCTTGGGAATGTCGCTCCAGAAGTTCCCATGCGCCGTCGAAGTCGTCGACCAGGGTCTTGATGTGCGCCTGACTCAAGACGGGGCCCAGAGTCTCGGCCTCTGCGACCTCAGCGGCGTTGGCAGGAAGCACGCTGAATCGTTTCAGCGCCACGGAGTCGGAGCAAAGGTGCAGGCTGGGAAGCGCCGCCACGAGCTCGCCACCGCTCTCTCGGTGCGTCTGCTTGGGCAACGCCAGCAGCTCGACCATGGCATTGAGGCTTTGCGCGGCGTGGCTGAAGCAGCGCATGCGAAGATCGAGCGCATCTCCGGTCAGCTCCCCTTGTTCCGATGCGCGGCAGGCCTGCGTCGTTCCTTCGATCCATTGCTCAGCGTAGGCGTCGAGACCTTCGAGCGTACTGCGTGAAGAAGCCTTGGCGTACGGCAGGTCAGACTCCGCAAATGCAGCACGGATCTGATCGCGCGCCCGCGAGTCGTAGGCCCCGTCCAGCTCTCGGGCGAACGCAGAACATGCCGAGGGCTGTTGACCAGCCAGCGTTAACGCACCGACCACGATCACGATCCACGATCCCGCGGCGAAACCGAGCCCGAGCTTGATGGCGGTACTGCGCCCAGGCCGGAGTTCATCAAGCAGGGCGCGCATGGACGGAAACCGCTCGCTTGGTTGCGGCGAGAGGCCCCGAACGAGTGCCCGACGCGTGCGGCGGGAGATGGTGACGGTCGCCGGAGCTGGTGGAATTTCGCCGCGCCGAATCGCTTCCGACAGCGCGCGGGCGTCCAACCCCGAGAACGGACGGCTCCCGTAGAGCACCTCGTGCATCGTCACGCAGAACGCGAACTGATCGCTGGCGATGCTGGCCTTTCCACCGTCGAGGAGCTCGGGTGCCATGTACGCCAGCGTGCCCATGATGGCCCCCGTCTTGGTCAAGGCGTCGATGGGGGCACCACCGCTCGGGACCGTCTGGGTGACCTCAAAGCCCGCGAGTCCGAAGTCGGCGACCCTGGCGCGATCGTCTCGTCCCACGATCACATTGGACGGCTTGAAGTCACGGTGCAGCACGCCCTTGGCGTGGGCGGCGGCGAGTCCCCGCCCGGCCCCCCGAACACACTTCAACACCTCGAGCGAGTTCCGGCCCCGGCTCCACGTGTCGAGGTTGTGACCGTCGATGAACTCCATCACGAAGTAGGGAGCGCCGTCGAACTCGCCCACGTCGAAGACTTCCAGCACGTTGGGATGCCGCAGCGCCCCCAGTGTCTCGGCCTCTCGCGCGAAGCGCTCTTTGGCGAGGGTTGTAAGCGCCGCGGGCAGGATCAGCTTGATGGCGACGTCTCGGTCGAGCGAAGGGTCGCGGGCTCTCAGGACGCGACCCATGCTGCCGCGGCCGTTCTCCTCGCGGATCTCGTAGCGACCCATGTGGGTCCCCTCGGTTGATTGCGGTTGACGGTACGTTGCCCCCACAACGGCGCTGCAGTCCGCGCAGCCGGCGAGGTGCTGTTCAGCCCTGTCGCGCTCGTCCGCGCCCAGCAGTCCCTCGGCGAAGGCGAGAAGCTGGTCGTCGCTCGGGCAAGGGTGTGGCACCATCGACAATGTGGACACGATAGCGTGGCCAGAGGATCCCCTGGTGCGGGACGTGTGTCTGCAGCTTCAGGCGACAAACGACCCCAAGCTGGCGGCAGCAGTGGAGTCCTTGATCGCCAGCGGGCGGCAGATCTACGACGGCTTTGCCCCTGAGGCCGAGGCTCTCGCGCGACAGCTCAAGGCCTGCTTGGATGGGCACGAACGCCAGAGGTGGAGCCAGCATCTGTGCACCCTGAACACGGCCGATATCTGGCTGTGCGCAGGGCTGGCCCAGGGCGAACCCAACGCGGTCCGAGTCTTCGAGCGCCGTCTGGGCCCCGAGATCGGACTCGCGCTGAGCCGGTTCTCGCTGTCCGAAGACCAGCGAGCGGAACTCATGCAGCGCGTCCGGGTGCGGCTGTTGGTCGCCACCGGTGACGGGCCTGCGCGCATCGGATTCTACCAAGGATGGGGCAGCCTCGAAGGTTGGACCCGGACGGTGACCGCGAGGCTGGCACTCAATTTCATCCGAGACGCAAAGGGCACGGAGCCACTGGACCGTGCCCCCGCCCTGCTCGGCGCGAGTCCCGAGTTCGCGGCGTTGCGGACCTCCCGGCGCGAGGTGTTCTTGCGGGCGCTCCAACAGGCATTCCGGTCGCTCGGACATCGTGAACGCGCGCTGCTCCGACTTCGCTACCTCGATGGGGTGCAGGCCAATGCTCTGGCCGGGTCGTACGACGTGCACGAGTCGACGATGTCCCGCTGGCTCGCCAACGCTCGCACGGAGCTGCAAGCACGGTTCGAGACCGAGGCCAGAACCCTCGTCGCGGACGAGGCGGCCGTGGCCGAGCTTCTGGGCGCGATGCAGAGTCGGTTTGGGCAGAGCCTGCAGCAACTCTTCGTGTCTGAACTCGCCGACCCTACCCAGGCCTAAGCGGCTGGCGCAGATGGAGCCTCGGAACGAAAATGTCGAGTCGGCGCTGTCGACCCGCGACCCCGGTTGGACGCTCGACCCTGCGGCGCCCGGTCAGCGCGCGAACACTTCGCGCTGCAGCCAGTCGCGAGTTTTGGGGTCAAACGCGGTTGCGATGTTCGCCCCGGACGACTACGGATCTTCTTGCTTCACCCACGACCAGTAGTCGTACTCCATCTGCGCGACGATCCGACTGGAGGGGCTTAGCGAATTGCCACAGGCGAGTTGAATACGGTCCCGATACGCTCCTCGCCGCAGGTTTCGAGCCCGATGGACAGAAGACCGATCGCGCGGTTGACCGCATGCCCGACCGTGCCGCTGGTGTTACTCGTCCGAAACGCCCGAACACGAGGTCATGGTCGATGGGTTTGCGCTGGACCACTACGC
>JAESSZ010000839.1 GCA_016763875.1 Nannocystaceae bacterium | reverse complement strand
AGTGCCCTCGGGCGCGATTGCAGACCGCGTGGACCGCCGCTGGTTGCTCGCGCTCGCGCTCGCCATCCGCTCCCTTGGTATCGCCTTGTGGCTGGTGTGGCCGACGTTCTATGGCCTCATGCTCGGTAGCATCCTGTGGGCGATTCATTCTGCGCTCGCGAGCGGTGCGTGGGAAGCACTGGTCTACGACACGCTCTCAAAACACGGTGATGACGATGGCTACCCCGTCGTCATGGCCCGGATAGGACAGGCGAGCAGTATCGCCGTCGCAGCGGGTGCATTGGCCTCGACGGCACTGCTGGCGGCAGGACTTCCCGTCACGAGCCTCGGTTGGATCACGGTGCTGCTCGGCCTTCCGCCGCTTGCGCTCGTCGTCATGCTGCCCAAAGCCCCCGCTGAACCCGCGGACGAGCAAGGCGGATTTGCCGGGTGGGCGAGCACGCTGAGGCAAGGGGCCAAAGACGCTCGGCAGGATCCGCAGACGCTCAAGCTCGTCTTGCTTGGCGGCGTTCTCGGTGGCCTCTTCATCGTGGACGAGTACGTGCCTCTCCTGGCCAGACTGCGGGAGATTCCTGACCACATCATTCCACTGGTGGTGGCAGCGGTATGGGCTGGCGTTCTCGCAGGCGGCGAGTTGGCGGCACGCAGACCGAACATGTCGCCACGTTCGTTGGGAGCGACTCTGACCGTGGGTTCGCTCGCAATGTTAGGCGGCCTCATGGCGGGGTCGGCTTGGTCGCTGCTGTTAGTGGCGGTGGGATATGGCGCGCTTCAAACCACTTGGGTTCTCAGCGACGCCCGGTTCCAAGCGTCGATCCCGGCGGCTACGCGGGCGACCGTGACCAGTATCCGCGCGTTGCTGTCCGGTGGGGTCAGCCTTGTGGTCCTCGCTGGCATTGGATTGGTGGCCCAAGGCCAAGACCCGACCCGTGGGCTGGTGATGCTCGCCGGATTGCTCACGGTCGCGGGCATCGTGGTTTCTGCCTGGGTTCCTCCGGCGGCGAGCGCTGGCAATGACGATGCAGGGCCGTAGGTGGCACTCAAGGGGGGCGCGCCGCGGGCAGTAGGCGGCGCAGGGATGCCCAGAATATTGTGACATCATGACGTGCACTGGCGTTTGTGCCCTTTGAAAGCGCGAGTGACTCACCATGCGATCCCAACTCTTCCTTTTTGCTGCCCTCGTGGCCGCGTGTGAACAACCCGAGGCAACCGCCGAAGCCAGGCCGGCTGTAGCCCAAGCAGCAGCTGACCCCGCACAACTGGCCGCCGTCGACGGGCTCAAGATCACGATCAAATACTGCATCCCGTGAGGCTACGGCGACCGTGCCGCCAGTTTGGCGGACTCGATTCGAAAAGCTCGTCCCGATGCTGCCGTGGAAACGATCGGCGAGAGCGACAAGCTCGGTATGTTCGATGTCGTCGTCAACGACAAGAGGGTGTGGAGCAAGCACGAAACCGACGCATTCCCCGAGACCGATACGCTCATCGCGCAGCTGCCCCCGACGGATGTCGGGTGACCGAAAAAAGATCGCGACTTGGAGCGAGGTGTGGCGTGGAAAGGGCACACCGAGCATTCGCTCGGCAACCCTATTCACGAACTTGAGCTAGCAATGAAATCGGTGACCAAGACCCTCACGTCTCGCCCACGAAGCAACTGGAGATCGGCCCTCACGGGCCTTGCACTGGGTTGGTGCGCAGCACTTGTCATAAGCGCCTGCGCAGAGGACGACGGGTCAGGGGCATGCACCGAGGGAGAGACCCAACAATGCGTCTGCGCCAACGGGATGGGCGCCCAAACCTGCCAAGACGACGGAACCTGGGGCTCCTGCGCCTGCGGAGGGGGTGGCGGCGGCGATGGCGGTGGTGACGACGATGGCGGTGGTGACGACGATGGCGATGGTGATGATGGCGACCAGTTCAGTTGTTGCCTCAACGGCTCGTTCTTCGACTGTCCTGACTCTGATGCCACCGACGCGTGTTTCTCGAACTTCGACCCGGGCAACTGCTCGCGCGACTCAGATCGCGACTCGGAGTGCGATGGCGGCGGTGATGATGACGGTGACGGTGACGACGACGGCGGTGATGACGGAGGCGCCTGTGGGGCCCCCGGATCAGGCTGCGATGTGCATGGAGACTGCTGCACGGACGACGACCTCGTGTGTGTCGAGGGGACGTGCTCGGCGTCGTGTTCGTTCAACAGCGACTGCGCGAGTGGGTGCTGTGCGGACCTCGTCGGAGGCGCTGGCGCTTGCGCCCCCCCCGAGTTCTGCGACTGAGCGCTTCGTCAGTCGAAGTTGACGATCCAGGGGGACATCCCTTGTCGTATCGAGACGCGGCCCCGGTACGCCTGAAAAATCGGCCCCTGGATTTTTTGGTCGTCGACGATCTGGTACCCGTTCATGCCGACCACCGGACGGTCGATGAGTCGGCTGATCTCCAACGCCAACTTTCCGCCGTCGGAGAATGCCCAGCAGTGCATCAGAACCAACCGGGCGTCGGGCGCCATGGCTTGTCGCATGAGCTGAAAGCGTGAGCTGTGTCGAGCGATCGTTTGCAGGGACACGCCATCGCCACCAAAGAACAGGAACGTTCCGGTAGGGTTGTTGGGCATGGCCGGGTCGTTCGGGCCGACGCCGTGATCCTCGATCACGACCTCTTTGAACAGGATGCCGCGTTCGCGCGCTCGGACAACCAGGCCGCCCGCGAGGACCGCGAGGTCGACTGCCCCAAACTGCAGGACGGTGTGAGAGCCCGCGAAACCGGCGCGGCGTCGCGGCAGCCTCTCCACCGCA
Organism: Nannocystaceae bacterium; assembly: GCA_016763875.1. Taxonomy (GTDB): domain Bacteria; phylum Myxococcota_A; class Polyangia; order Nannocystales; family Nannocystaceae; genus JAESSZ01. The sequence continues at coordinate 1,662 of JAESSZ010000839.1, read as the reverse complement.
AGCTCGTCGATTCGTGCCGCGAACTGCAGTCTCAAACCCGAGGAAGGGTCGATACCCACCAGACGCATGAGTTCGGCGATCGCGTCGGGCTTCTTGCGGCTAACACCCCAAATCCAGATCTTGTCTTTGTCGAGGTGCGTCATGTGCCGGCCGAGGGGGTTACGACGACCGAGTCCGCTCGATATTCCGTCCTGGAGCCGCGGAATACGCGAAATCGCCAAAACGCCCTGCGAGTGAGCGCAGACCTGCACGGCAGGGGAACCACCTCAGCCTGTAGCGGGTGTAACGCCAGGTGCAATGGCGTTGTGGCGTGATGATAGGTCTTGTGTTGTGTACCGCGTGCGCAACGGTCCCCATGTCGCCGCCGCGGCCCGTGGAGATCGACACGCCAATCGCTGGCGGTCCGAGTTGGCAGGCGTTCGCCCAAGCCCTCCCTGGCCGCTGGGTTGCGTCTGTCGAGGGCCATGCCCTGGAAGTGTCGTACCGACTGACGGCACGCAACACGGTGCTGCTCGAGACCTGGATGCCTGGAACCCCCGCGGAGACGGTGTCGGTGATGCACCTGGACGGGGAGCACTTGGTGTTCACGCACTACTGTGGCCAGGGGAACCAGCCGCGCCTTCGTCTGGTCGAACGTGCTGGCGGTGCGCACGTGTTCGCTGGCTACGATGTCACCGATCTCGATGCGAACGAGTCGGCGCTCGCACGTTTGGTCCTCGGTGTGGACGGTGACGGTCGGCTACGACGGGTCGAGACCTACGAGCGCGCCGATGAGCACGAGACCACGACGCTGGTATTCGAACGAGTGCCGAGCGCGCCTGTGAACTCGGACTGACCTGGGTCGCGGGTGGAGCCGGTAGAACGGCGTTCGGAGTTTGTTCACGGAGTGCCGTGTCGATTCCGTTACGATCCGAGACCGTCGGCGCAAGCAGTCTTTCATGGCGGCACCCGCGACCCACCTGCAAACCCTCGAGCACGCGTTCACCCGGCACGAAGGTTTCGTGCGCAACCGGCTGCGTGGGCTTGGCGTGCCGAACGAGCACGTCGACGACGCGACGCAAGACGTTTTCGAAGTGCTCGTTCGGCGCATCGGGGACTATGACCCCGAACGACCCTTTGTTCCTTGGATGGCGGGTGTGGCCCGCAAAATCGCTCGCAAGCATCGCGACGGGGCGCGGCGTCGACCGGTCGAGCTCGTCCGCGAGCCGGCCACGACCGAGCGCAGCGATCCGGAGCGCGCGGCAATGACGGACGAGGCGCGCAAACAGTTCGAACGCTTCCTTGCCCGCCTGTCTCCGGAACAATGGGAGGTGTTCGTGCTCTCGGAGGTCGAAGGGCTGCGCGGCACAGAGATCGCGGCGGAGCTCGAGCTCAACCTGTCAACCGTCTACGCACGACTGCGGAAAGCGAAGGCACACCTGCACCGGTCCGTCGGACGTCGACGCCTGCGATGGTTGCCGGCCTGGCTGCCGTTCTTCGGCACCGGGCAAGCGAAGGCCGGCTTGATGCCGATCGCCGCCGGGGTAGTGGTCGTCGCTGGGGTAGTGGTCGTTGCTGGGGTAGTGGTCGTCGCAGCGGTCGCCACTTGCGGCGAGGAAGCGAGCACGAACTCCAGTGCCCCCCGCGAGGAGGTTGCCGCAGCGGCTGCAGTCGCACCGCCTT